>NZ_JBSFEO010000012.1:0-228900 GCF_053594475.1 Embleya sp. NPDC001921 | reverse complement strand
TGGTTCTACCTCCTCGCCGAGGGCACCAGCCCCGGCGGCGGCAAGCCCAACAGCCCCACCTGCAACAACACCACCCTCACCGGGGTCGGCATCCAACAGGCGGGCAAGATCTTCTACGGCGGCATGCTCCTCAAGACCAGCGGCATGACCTACAAGAAATACCGCACCGCGACCCTCAACTCCGCCAAGACCCTCGACCCCACCTGCGCACTGTTCAACAAGACCAAGGCCGCCTGGGACGCCGTCAGCGTCCCCGCCCAACCCAACGACCCCACCTGCACCGGCGGCCCGGGCCAGAACGACTTCTCGATGACTCTCAGCCCGAACTCGGGCACCGTACAGGCCGGCAACTCGGTCTCGTCGACGCTGAGTACGTCCGTCACCTCGGGTGTGGCGCAGACCGTCGCGCTGACCGCGTCGGGTCAGCCCACCGGCGTCTCGGTGACCCTGACCCCGAACTCGATCCAGTCCGGCGCGTCCTCGACGCTGACCGCGACCGCCGCGGCGAACGCGGCGAACGGCACCTACGTGATCACGGTCACCGGTACCGGCGCCTCGGCCACGCACACGGCCCAGTACACCCTGACCGTGGGCAGCGGCCCGCCCGGCAACGCGCTCCGCAACGGTGACTTCGAAGCGGGTACCGCCAACTGGACGCAGAACGCCAACATCATCACCAACAGCAACCCGGGCTCCGCGCACGGCGGCTCCTGGTACGCGTGGATGATGGGCTACGGCTCGACGGCCACGGAGAACCTGAGCCAGGCCAACGTCACGATCCCGGCCGGTTCGCCGAACCTGCGCGCGTGGATCAAGACCACCACCCGGGAAACCGGCAACACGGTCTACGACACGCTCAAGATCAAGATCGGTTCGACCACTCTGGCCACCTATTCCAACGTCGGCGCCACCGGTGCCTACGTGCAACGCACGGTGAACCTGAGCGCCTACGCGGGGCAGACGGTCACCATCACCTTCGCGGGCTCCGAGGACTCGTCACTCGTCACCACGTTCCTCGTGGACGACGTGACCATCTCCTGATCGCACGCGACCGATAGCGGCCTCGCTCCCGGCGCCCCACGCCGGGAGCGAGGCTTTCGCGTGCGTTCCGCCGCCGGCGGCGCAGGCGACGCCCCCGTGTGCGTCGGAGTCGTCGGGGCGGGACTGGTGTCGGGTGGGAGTGGGGATCGCTCGTCTCGCGCACGTGGGGTTTCGGGGGGCGGTGAAGGGGTGACCATCTCGCGCACGGTGACCGTGTCCGCCGCGCCCGGCACGGATGGTCGGCCCGCCCCTCGGCGTCTCTGGAGAGTGATGGCCTCGAACCAGTCCACCCCCTGGGTGGGCGCGTCGCGGGTGTTGCGCAACCCGCGGATCTGGGTGATGCCCTCGGTCATCGTCGGGCTGTTGGCCTTCCTGCTCTCCATCCTGTACATGGGCGGCATCCTCGATCCGCGCACGGACCTGCGCCGCCTGCCGATCGGCCTGGTCAACGCGGACCAAGGCGTGCCGTCGGCGGCCGGGACGGAGAACCTGGGCGAACGGATCACCGCCGGCATCGCCGCCGCGCCCGACCCCGGAAACACGGTGTCCTGGCGCGTCCTCGACGAGGCGTCGGCGCGCCGACGGATGGCCTCGGGCAAGCTGTACGGCGCGATCGTGGTGCCGGCGGACTTCACCGCGTCGGTGGCCGCCCTGAACACACCCGCGTCGGCCGCGCCGACCCGCCCCACGGTCACCGTACTGACCAACCCCGGAGCGGGCAGCCTGGCCTCCTCGCTGTCCACCGCGATCGCCCAACAGGCGGTGCACGCCGCCTCGTTGCAGCTCGGCGCGACGCTGACCGCCGCGCCGCAGGCGGCTCCGGGGCAGACCACCACGGCCGGTCGCCTGCTGCTCGCCGACCCGATCGCGATCGCCGTCGCGGTGGGCCATCCGATCGCCCCCCGCAGCGGACTGGGCCTGACCGCGTTCTACTACACGCTCCTGCTGGTCCTGGCCGGCTTCCTCGGCGGCAACGTCATCAGCAACGGGGTCGACGTCGCGCTCGGCTACGTGGCCAGTGAGATCGGCCCGTGGCGTACCGAACGCCCGCTGGTGCACATCACCCGCACCCACCAACTCGCGGTCAAGTGCGTGATGTCCGCGGTGTTGTCGGTGCTGACCTCGACCCTGATCATGCTCGCCACGATCGGCATCCTGGACATGGACGCGTCCCATCTGCCGCTGCTGTGGGTCTTCTCGGTCTGCGCGAGCACCGCGGTGGGGCTGGGCGTCCAGGCGATCAACGCCGCCTTCGGCGGGATCGGCCAGTTGGTGAGCATGTTCGTGTTCATCGTGCTGGCGCTGCCGTCCTCCGGGGCGACCATCCCGCTCCAGGCGCTGCCGCGCTTCTACCGGGTGTTGTCCTCGTTCGAGCCGATGCGCCAACTCAGCGACGGCGTACGCGCCATCCTGTACTTCGACGCCCGCGCCGACGCCGGCCTGACCCGGGCCTGGGTGGGCATCGCCTTCGGCGCACTGGCCGGCCTCGCCTTCGGCTTCGCGATGACCACCTACTACGACCGCAAACAACTCCACCGCATCGCCCCGGCAACCGAGTAGCGCCGTCGAACCCGGCCGCGAACGGTCGGCCCGGCCCGGGTCGACTCGGCCCGGTCCCGGGTCGGCCCGGCCCGGGTCGACTCGGCCCGGTCCCGGGTCGGCCCGAGCCGACCCGATTCGGCAGGCTGGGCCGCGCGGTTCAGCTCCTTCAGCATCGCCGAGATGTCGGAGTGCCGGCCCTCCACGCCCTGCAGGGCGGCGATCAGCGTGTCGATGGACAGTTGCACGACGTCCTCCACCGGGACGTCGCGGTACGCCGGCCGGTCCAGGCTGATCCCGTCCGGGTAGCCCACCCAGCCGCGCAGCGCGGCGCGCAGGATCGGCGGCGGCGAAGCGGACTCGATCTCGAACAGGTCCAGCACCAGGTCCACGCCCGCCGCGCGGGCCGACTCGAAGATCCCCCGCACGTCGGGGTCGCCCAGGCCGGTGCGACTGCGGCGAGAAGTCGGGCTGTCTTTCGGTGGAACCGGTGGAGACCGAGTTCGGCCGCAAGACCCGGATCCACCAGTCGTCCTGCACCAAGGACTTCTCCTGCCTTCAGGGGGATTGCCCGGCCTTCCTGACGGTGCGCACGAAGTCCGCGCGCACCGGGCGCGGCGCGGTGCGGAGGCCCGGGCGGCCGGCGTCCGCGCCATCGGCGTCGGGGCGGTCGGTGTCGGGGCGGTCGGTGTCGGGGCGGTCGAGGGCCCAGCGGTCGAGGTCCGGGCAGCCGGCGCGGCCCGTGTCGCCGCGACCGCCCGACCTGTCGCCGCCGCGCTTTCGGGTCGGCGCCCAGGACCTGCGGATCCGGATGGTGGGAATCGGCGGCACCGGCGTGGTCACCGTCGCGCAGGTGCTCGGCGCTGGACGGCCTGCACACCGCCGGGCTGGATCGGACCGGGCTGAGCCAGAAGGCCGGCCCCGTGGTCTCGGACGTACGGATCTCCACGACGCCGGTCACCGGTTCGGCGACCGTGTCGGCCGGCGGCATCGACCAGCTGCTCGGGCTGGACATCCTCGGCACGGCGTCGGCGGCCAACCTGGCCGGCGCGAGCACCGAGCGCACCGTCGCCGTGGTGAACACGGGGCTGGCCCCGACCGGCGCGATGGCCACCGACGTCACCGCGCCGGTCCCCGACACGACGCTCGCGCGGGAGGTGATCGACTCGTGCACCCGCGAGCGGGACAACGTCCACCTGGACGCGCGCGACCTGGCCGAACGAGTCTTCGGCGATCACCTGCCGGCCAACATGATCATGCTGGGCGCGGCCTGGCAACACGGCATGTTGCCCCGATCTCGCTCGACGCGATCGAGGAGGCGTTCCGGCGCAACGGGACCGCGGTAACGCCGGTGAGCTGGATCGAGGGCATCGGCGAACTGCGCAATCCGATGCTCCCTCGAACGGCGAACCCGTAACCCCCGGAGCCGGTGGGCCGATCCGCCCTCCGGCTCCGGCCCTCGCCACGCACGTCGACCCGACCGCGCGCGGCCGGCGGCTCGACGGCGATCACCACGCCGTGGCATCCGGTTCGCGGCGGCGGTGTCGTCGGTGCGTCGTCTCGTCCGCGATGCGCCGGCCCGGTGCCGATCACGCTGATCCGACCGGTCCGCGGGCGCCACGGGATATCGTGATCGAACGCCCGCACCAGCGGCCGAGATCCCGGATCCGTGAGCCCAAGGACCTTGCCAGTGCCTGAGTTTCGCCCTTCGTCATCGGACCGTCCTCGTCTTCGGGAAACGCTCCAGGGAGCGGAACCGTCCGGACTCGACGACTCTCGGGAGGGCGATCCTCCGGGCTTGGACTACGACTACTACGACAACTACGACGCCCCGGAGCCGAAGCGCGGGGGCGCCCACATCGTGGAGGAGGGCGACCCCCGGGACGACGAGGTGGAACACCACGTGCCGCCGGGCGCCAAGGCCGCGAGTCGACGCATGCTGGAGCAGGGTCCGGACGTCTTCGGGACCGATTCGACCGCCGCAACGCGCGGGCGCGTCCCGGCGGACAAGATCCCCTCCCCGTTTCTCTCCGCTCCCGCTCTCGCCCCCGGCTCCGGCTCCGCGGGGATCGCTGCCACCGGCATGACACCGGCCCGCGGCTCGGACCCCTCCGTGAACCGAACCACGCAGGTCACCCACCCGCGCGCCACGACTGTGGGCGCGGGCAGCGACGTGAAGAAGTCACTACAGCGCACACCACAACGCGGCTACTGACCCGTCCCCGGGCCGGCGGGCGTGGGGGCGGGGCGCGGGTGGACTGTCACAGCGGGTCCTGGCTTCGGGGGGTCATGGACAGGAGTCGGGGGCCGGCGACGTGGCGGAAGATCGACCAGTACTCGGCGTGGCCGATCAGCGGGGAGACCACCCGCAGGTCGGCGGCGTCGCGGATGTCCTCGTCCGCGGCGGCCAGCAGGGCCTCCACGATCGCGGCGGTCCGCGCCAGCAGGTCGTCGTTCCGGGTCTCGACGGCCGGGACGATCACGGGCCAAAAGAGCGCGTCGGAGAGGATGCCGTACGGATTGAGCAGGTAGCCGACGGAGGCGTCGGGGATCGCGCGGCCTTCCTGCACGGCGTCGAGTTCGGCGTCCGCCTTCAGCTCGGCAAGGTGGGGGCGCGCCTCCGGGAGCCGTTCCCACAACCAGTCGAACAGTCCTCGAAACGTCAACGCGGGTTCGCGAGACTCCGGCACGTCCTCTCCTCTTCCCGTCAGGTGAACCACTGTGCCCGAAGCGGCATTTGCGATGAGATCGTATCGTTCGACCGGCGCGGGCCCCGCATGGCCGCGCGCGGGGACGCCGTCACGGGTCGACCTCCGGGCCGTTCCGTCCGCGTTTCCTGGTCGCGTCGTTCGAGACCGTCGGCCCGCCGCTGCGCCCCGGTGACGGGCGCAACGCCTCGGATCCCCGCGCGGTTTCGATCAGCGACGCGGCCCGGCCCATGCCCTGGGCCGCGATGCGCGCGGCCCCGGCGGCGAGATTCTGCGGCTCCGGTCTGGCCAGCGTGCGGCGCAGGTGCGCGATCAGGCCCGCGTCCGGAACCACCGCCTCGAGGGCGGGCCGCTTGAACGTGGACGTGAGGAAACGCGAGCCCGTCACCGGCGCCAGCTCTGGTTCGGCCTTCACCGACTCGACCGCGTTCAGCGTGGTGTTCGCGCGCTCCGGATTGGCGTTCAGCCACGCGGTGACGCCGCCCGCCGTGTCGCGCATCTGAAGTGTCCGGTACAGCTCGGCGGACTCGGCCAGGATGACCGACTTGTCGCGGTCCGAGAGTTGGGGCTCCCGGAGCGCCTTGCGATATCGACCGAGCAGGTCGGCCACGTCGACGGGGTGGAACTTCTCTCGGCCGGGAGGGCCCGTGGGTCGCCCGTCGTGAAGTTCGGCACGCAGGGCCGCGGCGGACTTGCCATTGCCGACCCAGGTCCCGGTCTCGTTCGGCTTCAGGTAGGTGTCGGCGACGACGGTACGCAGGTTGGCGTTGTCCACTTCCGGAGGCGTCGCCCTGGCCAGTTGATCCCTCGGCGATCCGGTCGGCGGACCCTGTGGCTGAGACATGTCCCGACCGAACTCCTCCCATGGGCAAACGAGGAAAACCTATCGGGGAGAACCTCGTGTCACATGCGATTGCGGCACATTGCCGGGCCGGACGAGGGACTTCCCCGGACCTTCGGCCTGTTGGCCGCGACCTGTACGATCCGGCCCGGTTCATCCTTACCAAAATGTAGGTACCTGACAAAAATGTAGGTACTTGAGGAACCGCATGTGCCCCTCCAGCATGGAGCGAACGGCGCGCCGAGGTCACCCGGACCGGCGGCGCGCACAGACTCGTTCGAATTCTCCGGGCACACCGACGTGGAGTGGAGCGCACATGGCCGACGAGAATCACACGCCCGTGACCGTGATCGGTCTGGGTTCGATGGGCCGCGCGTTGGCCGCGGCCTTCATCGCCGCCGGTCACCCGACGACGGTGTGGAACCGTACGCCGGGCAAGGCCGCCGCCCTCGTGGCCGCGGGTGCGGTGCACGCCGAGACGGTGGCGGACGCGGTCGCGGCGAGTCCGCTCGTGATCACCTGCCTGACCACCTTCGACGACACCCTCGACGCACTGGCGCCCGCCGCGCGGGCGTTGCGCGGGCGGGCCCTGGCCACCTTGAACAGCGGCTCCCCGATCGGCGCCCGCGAGACCGCGGCCTGGGCCGACGCCCACGGCGCCCGCTTCCTGGCCGGGGCGATCAAGAATGTCCCGGCGGCCGTGGGGGCGCCGGACACGCTGTTGTACTACAGCGGCGACAGGTCGGTCTTCGAGGAGTACGAGGCGACCCTGAAGGTGCTGGGTGGCGACACCGTCCACCTCGGCGACGAGACCGACCTGGCCGCGCTGTACGAGATGGCGGTGGGCGCGATCCTGCTCCCCGCGCTCGTCGGCTTCTTCCAGGGCGCGGCCGCCGTCCAGGCCCGCGGGCTTCGGGCGGACTCCATGGTCGGGTTCGCGGGCAAGTGGCTGGACATGATCAAGTCGCTGCTGCCGATGCTCGCCCGGGAGATCGACAGCGGCGACTACACCGACGCGGCCGCCACCGTGAACCTCTTCGTCGCCGGAGCGGCCCACGACGAGGACCTGGCCAAGGAGACGAACGTCGACACCTCCTGGCTCGCGCCCCTGAACGACCTGGTGCGGCGCACGGCCGAGGCGGGCCACGGTGAACACAGCATCTCGGCGGTGACCGAACTCCTGCGCCTGCCGCCGACGCAGCCCTGAACGCGGCGTCCGGCAGCCGGCGCTCGGTGCCCGGTGCCGGGCACCGACCTGGACGCGACGCCCGGCACCCGGCGCTCGGCGCCCGGCACCGAAAGGGCGTGGAGCGCCGCGTTGGCGAGGGTCAGACGCGGCTCAGTTTGTCCGGGTTGGCCACCATGCGAATGCCGTGGACGAGGCCGTCCGCGCCGATCTCCAGGGCGATCACCGTGACCACCCGTCCGTGTGCGCTGATCCGCAGCGCGGGCTCGCCGTTGATCTCGGCCAGGTCGGACACCATGTCGGCGATCTCGACGCCCTCGTACGGGCGTTTGGTGACGCCCGCGAGCCAGGCCGCGACCTTGTCCGCGCCGAGGATCGGGCGCAGCGCGGCACGGACCTTGCCGCCGCCGTCGGTCCAGATCGTGACGTCCGGGGCGAGCAGTTGCATGAGTTCGTTGAGGTCGCCGCCCGTGGTCGCGGCGAAGAACTTCTCGGTGACGGCCCTGCGGGCGCCCCGGTCGGCCGGGTACCGGGGGCGGCGGGCCCGCACGTGCTCGCGGGCGCGATGGCCCAGTTGCCGGACGGTCGCCTCGGGCCGGTCGATCGCCGCGCCGACCTCGGCGTAGGGGAAGCCGAACACCTCGTGGAGTACGAAGACCGCCCGCTCCAGTTCGGACAGCGACTCCAGCACCACGAGCATCGCCAGGGACACCGAGTCGGCCAGCGCCGCGCTCTCGGCCACGTCCGGGCCCATCGGAATCGGCTCGGGGAGCCACGGGCCGACGTAGGTCTCCCGGCGTGCCCGGGCCGAACGCAGCGCGTCCACCGCGAGGTTCGTGGCGATCCGCACCAGGTACGGCTTGGGGTCGTGCACATCGGAACGGTCCGCCGACGACCAGCGCAACCACACCTCCTGGACGACGTCCTCGGCGTCGGCCGCGCTGCCCAGCATGCGATAGGCCACCGAGAACAGCAGGTTGCGGTGGTCCTCGAACACGTCCGTGGCAACCACGCGTCTCCCTCGTCCCCTCGGTCATCGTGGCCGACGGGTGGCCCGGCCTCCGGTCGGCCACTTTACGGCTCCGCCGATCCTCTTCAACAGGCGGAAGGACTTCCACGGCGAGCCGCTGACGAACTCCTTGTACGTCACCGCCCACCTGCCGGTCAGGACGAACCGACGCGGCGTGTCGTCGGGGTGGGTGAACTGGACGACCGCGTCGTGGCGTCCCAGGCTCACCGGCTGATGGATGTATCCGAACCGGAACGCCTCGGGCTCCCTGCCCCGCACCTGCCGAGCGATCGACGCCGCGGCGTGCGCCCCGGTCGGGATGCCGCTCTGGCAGGTGCCGTGGATGACGCCGTACGCCTGGCGGACCGCCGCCGCGTCGCCGATCGCGTACACCTGCGGGTGGGAGACCGAGCGCAGCGTCGGGTCGACCACGATCCGGCCGCGCTCGTCGACGGTGAGGCCTGCTTCGGCGGCCAGTGGCGACACCCGTACCCCGGTCGTCCACAGCAGCGCGTCGCAGTGCACGAGCTCGCCGTCCTCCAGTTCGGCCGCGTCCGGGAGCACCTTGACGATCGTGGTCGCGGTGCGGATCCGGACGCCGAGGCGGTCGAGGGCCGCGTGCAGGTGGGCGCGCGCCTTGGCGCCCATCATCGCGCCGGGCTCGTGCCGGCCGAGCAGGACGACCCGCAGGGTCGGGTGGTTCTCGGCGATCTCGGCCGCGGCCTCGATCCCGGTCAGGCCGGCGCCGCCGATGACCACGGTGCCGCCGGTCGCGTCGAGCGCGGTGAGGCGTTCGGCCAGCCGGCCGGCCGCGGCGGCGCTGTCGAGCGTGAAGGCGTGTTCGTGCACGCCCGGCACCGTGACGGTGTCGGCGACGCTGCCGAGCGCGTACACGAGGGTGTCGTAGGTGATCGACCGGTCGTCGTGCAGCCGGACGGTACGGGCGGCCGCGTCGACGTGCGTCACCCATGCCTGCACGAAGTCGATTCCGGTGCCTCGGAGCATGTCGGGAATCCGAAGATCGGCGAGTTCTTCGCCGGCGGCCCTCTGGTGCAGCCGCAGCCGCTCGGTGAACCGGCCGATCGGGTTGACCAGGGTGATCCGGACGTCGTGTTTGCGGGTACGCCGGGCCACACCGAGCACCGCGGTCATGCCGGCGTAACCGGCCCCGATCACCAGGATGCGCTGTGTCATGATCCATCCCTTCCTCGTTTGCCCCCGTAGACGGGAAGGGTCGGCGGAACGTGACATGACCACGAAGGTGATCCGGGTCACATGCGAACGGTCACTCCGGGTGTCGGGTGCCGAGGTTTCGCTCCAGGAGTTCGGTGGCGGTTCGGACGCCGACCGCGGACGGGCCGTCGGGTGGGGGCAACCGGCCGTCGGACCGGACCAGTTCGGCCAGCGCGGTGTCGATCGCGGCGTGCGCGGCGAACAGGCACGGTGTGCTGTAGATCGCCGCGTCCACGCCCAGGTCGGCCAGTTCGGTCAGGGACAGCCGCGGCGACTTGCCGCCCGCGATCTGGTTGAACAGCAGCGGCTTGTCCGCGACCGCCGCGCGAATCCGGCGGATCCACTCGACGCTGCGCACGCCGTCCACCAGGACCACGTCCGCGTCGGTCTTGGCCAGCGCCTTCGCGCGGCGCAGGATGTCGTCCGGCTCGGTGGCGTCGGTGCGCGCGACCACGACCAGGTCGCCGCGGCAGTCCAGGACCCGGGTCAGCTTGTCCAGGTAGTCCTCCAGCGGCAGCAACAGCTTGCCGTCGGCGTGGCCGCAGCGCCGGGGCCGCGCCTGATCCTCCAGGATCACCCCGGACGCCCCGGCCCGGTCCAGCCGCCGCACCACGTGGCAGGCCACCTCGGGATCGCCGTACCCGTCGTCGATGTCGACCAGGAGGTGCTTCCGGGGAAAGGCGAGGCGCAGGCGTTCGACGAAGGCCACCATGTCGGGCCAGGCGATGAAGCCGATGTCGGGCAGCCCGTAGTACGAGGCGGCGAAGCCGAAGCCGGAGACGAAGAAGCCGTCGAAGTGGCTCGCCGCCAAGGACGCGGAGTACATGTCGTGGATGCCGACCAGTGGCGTGGTCCGCCCTCGGGCCAGGTCGTCTCGCAATGCGCTGCCGTAGAGCACGAGTTCTCCGAGGGTCGGGCGCGGGGCCGCGGTCGAACCCGACACGTCTCCGAAGCGGGCGGAGCACTTGCGGTCGCCCGAAGGACCGGTCGCCATGTGTAGTCACGCGACTACACAAACAGTATGGAGATCTCGGTTGATTCATGTCAATCCTGACCAACCGCCCGTCCTGGTGGGTGTATCGCGTGGCGGTCGGCGAGTGCGGCGGGGCGGGCGGGTGCCGCGGGTGCCGCGGGCGTACGCTCGCGCGCCGGTCAGGTGGCGGGCGCCCGGTCTACCTCGACCACCTCGACCATCCGGCGCAGTCTCGCCTCGACCCGGGCCGCGTCCCGGGCGAGCACGGTGACCTCGACGGTGGCGGACCCGAACTCGGTGGACACATAGGTGAGTCGGCGTACGCCGTGGTTGTTCAGCGTGGTGGCGACCCGGGCGAGCATGCCGTGACCGTGGCGCATCCGGGCCACCAGCCGGGCGGTCCCGTCGACGGGATCGACCCCGCCGCCCCCGGGCGCGGCGGCCGGTGCGGGTACGGCGGGCGGCGCTGCGGCCGGGGCCGGATCGGCGAGGCTCGGGGCGGGTTCGGCAAGGCTCGGGGCGGACTTCGCGAACCGGCGGGCTTCGAGGACCTGGGTGCCGTCGTCAACCATGAGTCGCTGTTCTCCTGTCGCAGTGCGGGGGATCAAGTGGCGTCGACGAGCGTCGGAGGCAGGGCCGAGCCGGGAAAACAGAAAGACCCCTCGCGAAGCGCGAGAGGTCTGCGTGCGGACGGTGGGCCGCAGGGAAGTGGTCGCCTGGTCAGCCCGGTGTCGGCACGCTGCCGGTAATAATCATCCGACGTCGCATGACATCGAACCTGGCACACCCGCCCCGCGCCGTCCAACGCGTCTCATGATGCGGATGCCGAGGACCGGTCCCCGGACGACGGCGCCCGGTCGGCGGATGCCTTCGTACCGATTCGCGCACCGCCGGCGCCCGGTCGAACAACCGGGCGCCGTCGGGTGTCTCAGAATTTGATCCACTCGCTGGACGTGGTCACCGAGTCCAGGATGTCGACGATCGGGTCGATGCCCACGCCGGGGCCGGTGGGCACATCGAGGTGGCCGTCGGCGAGTTCGAACGGCGTGGTGATGTCGGTGGCGTAGTAGCGACGCGAGGCCGAGGTGTCGCCGGGGAGGATGAAGCCGGGCAGCGCGGCCAGCGCCACGTTGGCGGCCCGGCCCAGTCCGGTCTCCAACATGCCGCCGCACCACACCGGTACGCCGTGCGCCACGCACAGGTCGTGGATCGCCTTGGCCTCCAGGTAGCCGCCGACCCGACCGGGCTTGATGTTGATGATCGACGCGGAGCCCAGGGTGATCGCCGCCGCGGCGTCCTCGACCGACTCGATCGACTCGTCCAGGCAGATCGGCGTGCGCATCTGCTTGGCCAATTGGGCGTGCTGGACCAGGTCGTCGTCGGCCAGCGGCTGTTCGATCAGCAGCAGGTCGAACGCGTCCAGCTTGGCCAGTTGACGCGCGTCGGCCAGCGTGTACGCCGCGTTCGCGTCCACCTGGAGCAGCAGGTCGTCGCCGAACCGCTCACGCACCGCGCGCACCGGCGCCAGGTCCCAGCCCGGCTCGATCTTCAGCTTGATCCGCACATAGCCCTCGTCGACGAACTCCCCGACGGATTCGAGCAGTTGCGGAATCGAGTCCATGATCCCCACGGACACCCCACACGGCACCCGGTCCCGGGAGGCACCCAGGAACGATCCGAACGACTGCCCGGCGGTCCGCAGTTGGGCATCCAGTACGCCGGTCTCCAGCGCCGCCTTGGCCATCTTGTGGCCCTTGAACGGCTTCAGCGCCCGCTTGACCGACAGGGCGTCCACCCGCTCCGGCAGCGCGGGGATGAAGAAGCGCTTGAGCACGTCGACCGCGCCGTCCACGTACTCCGAGTTGTACAGCGGATCGGACATCGCGACGCACTCGCCCCACCCCTCCGCCTCCGGCGTGACCACGCGGAGCAGCAGGATGTCGCGTGCGGTCTCGACGCCGAAGGAGGTGCGGAACGGCGCGCGCAACGGCATCGCGATCCGGCGCAGTTCGATTCCGGTGATCTTCATGGTTCCTGGACTCCTGATCGTTGGGGGGTCACGCGGCGGTGTCGCGCGTGAGGACGTAGCGGGACTTGTCCTGGAAGCCGATCACCCGCGCGCCGTCGGCCAGCAGGCCGCCCAGCACCTCGCGCAGGGCGATCCGCCAGTCCTTGGCGACGCCGGGGTCGGTACGCCGCAACTCCTCGATGTCCGCGGGGAGCTCGACGAGCAGGTGGTCGGCGTCGGTCCGGCCCGGGACCGGCCGGTCGCCGTCGACGGACAGCGCGACCACCGCACCCGCGGGTACCACGACCGGGATCGGTGTCAGGTTCGCGGCCGCGACCACCCTGGGGTCGGACAGGTCCCAGATCACCAGCGCCCGGTCGGTGTCGGTGCCGCCGTTGATCGCGTCGTCGACCGAGCCGTAGAAGTTGGGCAGGTAGCCGTCCGGACGACCGGCAAGCTTGGTCACGTTGAAGTGTGCGTTGCGCCGGATCAGCGGATCGTAGGTCCAGGTGATCCGGGTCACACCGCGGGCCAGGGCCCAGTTGCGCTGGTGCAGCTTGAGCGCGAACCCGGCCGCGTGGCCGGGGCGCGCGCCGGTGATGTGCGAGTGCATCGTGCGGGCGATGGGAGCGCCGAAGAACCCGACGGTGGCACCGATGATGCGCCCTTCCGCGTACGCCCCGGCGACGTAGTTCCCGGCGTGCGAGAGCGCGCGCATCTGTTCGACGGACATCGGCGCGTTGCCCGGTCCGGTCCCCCAGATCTCGCAGAACAGGGTGAACGCGTCCTCGAGTTCGTGGAGTTCGTGCAGCTCCCGGATGACCACGGCGCTCATCGGACCGCCTCGATCAGACCGGCGAGCAGCAGCGCACGCGGCGCCAACTCGGACACGATCACGTGTTCGTGGTCGGCGTGCGCACCGCCGCCGACCGCACCCAGGCCGTCCAGGGTCGGGCAACCGACGCCGGCGGTGAAGTTGCCGTCGGAGGCACCCCCGACGGCCGCGGCGCGCAGCGGCGGCAGACCGCTGCCACTCGCCACCCGGTCCGCGAGGTCGAACAGCGCGCTGGAGGAACTCTCTTCCAGCGGGGGTCTGTTGGGACCGCCGAGCACTTCGATCCGAGCACCCGGCACGGTCGTGGGCAGCGCCCGGATCAACTCGTCCACCCGCTCCTGGGCCTTGATCGTGGGCACCCGTACGTCCACGGTCACCCGGGCCCGATCCGGGACGGTGTTGGACACCGCGCCCGCCTCGACCACCGTGGGGGTCACCGTGGTGCGCCATCCGTCCAAGGCGCCCTCGTCCGCCAGATCGGCCAGGCCGCCGAGCGCGAGCACCAGGTGGGCGGCCTCGATCGCCGCGTTGATCCCCTTCTCCGGCTCCAGGCCGGCGTGCGCGGCCTTGCCGTGCACGACCAACTCGTATTGGGAGCCGCCCTTGCGCCCGGTCTTCAGTGCCCCGCCGTCGGCGGACGCCTCCAGCACGAAGGTCGCCGCGCAACCGCGGGCCGAGTCCTCGATCAGGGTGCGCGAGGTGGTCGAGCCGACCTCCTCGTCGCCGGTGATCAGCACACCGATGCCGTCCAGCGAGTGCAGGGAGGCGAGCGCGTGGAACATCTGGACCAGGCCGGCCTTCATGTCGAAGACGCCCGGCCCCCGGGCGATCCCGTCCACGACCGACCACGGGTGGGTGGCCAACGAGCCCATCGGCCAGACCGTGTCGTGATGCCCGACCAGCAGGACGCGCGGGGTGCCGAACGTCCACTGGAGGTGGGTCACCCCGTCCAGCACGATCCGGCGCGGCGGCACGCCGAGGTGACGCGCACCCTGGGCGGCGACCACGTCCGCGCTGCGCGCCACCGCCGCCAGATCGGCGGAGAAGGACTCGCACCGCACCAGCTCGGCCAGGTCGGCCAGCATCGCGTCGGTGTCGAACACGGGGGAAGCGGCCGCCGAACCGGCCGTCGCGCCGCTCATCGGGCCAGGCCCAGCTCGGCACGGAACAACCTGTGCACATTGCCGCCGAGGATCGCCATGATCTCCTTCTCACCCAGTCCGCGCCGCACCAACGCCTCGGTGAGCGCGGGAAGTTCGGCCGGGCCGTTCAGCCCGGGCAGTTCGCTGGTGGTGTCCACGCCGGTGTAGTCGACGCCCTCGCAGCACGGCGGGGTGATGTCGGCGAGCACCTCGCGCAGGAAGTCGGGGCCGATCCCGACGTGGTCGACACCCACCAGGCCGATGATGTGCTCGATGTGGTCGACGAGCCCGTCGATGTTCTGCCTGTCCCGGTCCCTGGACAGGAAGTCGGGCACGAAGTTCACGCACACGACGCCGCCGCCGGCGGCCACGCCCCGGATCTGCTCATCGGTCAGGTTCCGGTGGTGGTCGCACAACGCCCGGGCACCCGAGTGGGTGGCGATCAGCGGACGGGTCGCCTGTTCCAACACGTGTGCGACGCCGACGGCCCCCAGGTGGGAGATGTCGAACACGATGCCGAGCCGTTCCATCTCGCGCAGCGCCTCGACACCGGCGTGGGTCAGCCGGCTGCCGGTGGCGTCCTCGCCGCTGCCGTCGCCCAGTGCGGAGCGGCCCCAGTGCGCGATCGAGGCGACCCGGACGCCGAGGCGGTACAGCGTGCGGAACAGTTCCAGGTCGGCGTCCACGCCGGGCGCGCTCTCCAACGCGAGCACGAGCGCGATCCTGCCGTCGGCCAGCGCCGCGTCGATGTCGTCGCCGTCCAGGCACAGCCGCACCTCGTCCGGGTTGCCCTCGGCGATCGCGTGCGCGCACTCGACCATCCGCAGTGTCCGGCGCAGCGCGCCCTCCGGGCGGAACTGGTCGTCCACGAACACCGGCAGGACCTGGATGTCCACCCCGCCCTCGCGAAGCTGGGGCAGCCATTGTTCCCGGAAGAAACTCGCCCAGCGGCTTGGTGGTCGTTCGACCACGGCCATCAGGAGGTCGTTGTGCGTGTCCGCCACGACGGCACGGGTGTGCAGCTCGGCGCTCATGTCGCGTCCTTCCGGTCGATGTGTGATCGACGCTAGGCCGCGCCGCGCACCGGGTGCTTCGTCCGAACGGCCAATGCCGGCGACACTTTCCGTCACGGGGCACCAAGCCACAGTGTGATCGCCTCGCTTCGATATCGACGGTTCATCACCGGATCCGACCCCCGCGAAAGCAGGATTCGGACCCATAGGTGGGCCCCGACGAAGAACCCGGCTCGGCTTTGTCGCGCCGGACGATCCCGGGCCGGCGGCCGGGCACCTACCGTGCGCAGGTGTCCCGGTATCCCCCGGCCCGGTCCGGCCGGTCCACGCCGCCGGCCCGGCTCGGGTCGTCCCCCCGATGACCCGGACTCCCCACCCGGCCCGACCGTCCACCCCAGGGATGCGCCCGTGCCCGTCGATCGCCTGCTCCCCACCGACGAAGCCCACGACCTGATCGCCCGGACCCGGGCGTTCGCGGACCGGGAACTCGCGCCCCGGGTGACCGGGTGCGAGGCCGACGCGAGCTATCCCACCGGCCTGTTCGCCGCCCTGGGCCGGGCGGGCCTGTCCGGCCTGCCCTACCCGGTCCGGTACGGCGGCGGCGGTCAGCCGTACGAGGTCTACCTCCAGGTGCTGGAGGAACTCGCGGCCCGCTGGGTGGCAGTGGCCGGCGCCCTGGACGTACACACGCTGGCGTGCCTGCCGACGGCGGTGCACGGCGGCGCGACGCAGCACGAGCAGTGGCTGCCCGGGATGCTGGACGGCGCGCTGACCGGCGGCGGCAGCCGGTCCGAGCCGCACGTGGGCGCCGACCCCTCCGCGGTCACCTGCCGGGCCGAACGCACTCGCGGCGGGCACCTGCTCCAGGGCACCCAGCTCGCCGTCGCGCACGGGGGCCGCGCGCACTTCCACACGGTGTTCGCCCGCACTGGTTCGGCCCGACCGGACATCTCCTGTTTCCTGGCTCCCGGCGCCGACGAGTACCTCTACTTCAGCGCGCCCGAACCGACGGCCGCGCTGCGTGCCATCCCGACCACGACCGCCTATTGGGACGGGGTGTACCTGGAGCCCGAGCGGTTGATCGGCGCACCGGGTCGGGGCCTGCGGATCGCGTTCGACCTGCTGGACGCGGGCCGCCTGGGCACCGCGGCGTGCGCGACCGGACTGGCCCAGGCCGCGCTGGACGTGGTCGGCGACTTCGCCGGCGGAGGCGATCGGCACCTGTTGGCCGAGCCCGCGGGCGCGGTCGACTCCGCCCGGGCGATCTACCTCGACGCGGCCCGCCGGCGCGACGCGGGCATCTCGTACACGCGCCAGGCGTCGGTGGCCCAGTCGGCGGCGGTCGAGGCGGCGCTCGGGGCGACCGCGGCCGCGGTGCGGATCCTGGGGGCGGAGGCGGACACCGACGAGTTCCCGGTGCGGCGCTACGCGCGCGAGGCGGCGGCGCTGCGGGGGCGGATCGCGCCGGTGGGGAAGGGTGGGGGTGCGGGCGCCGGCGGCGGGGGCGGTGGTCCGGGTGCGGGTGGGGGTGCGGGTGCGACGGTGAGCACGGGTACAGGTTCGGGTGCGGGTGGGGGTGCGGGTGCGACGGTGAGCACGGGTACAGGTTCGGGTGCGGGTGCGGGTGCGACCGTGAGCACGGGTACAGGTGCGGGTTCGGGTGCGGCGCCGGTGGCTTCGTGTGGCCCGTCGGCCCTGGCCGCTGTGGGTCCTTGAGCCGCCTCGGGGCCGGGTGGGGGATCTCGGCGGGCTCGGACCCGCCCGGGGTGGTGGCCGACCCGACCGGGGGCTCGGCGGGCCCAGGACCGTCCCGGGGGCTCGGCGGGCCCAGGCTCGTCCCGCGGGCTCGGCGCGGCCGGGTTCCGGAGCCGCGGCCCGTGCAGCCTTGGCCGGAAAGCGAGTTACCCTCGGCCGCGAACTGTCCGTAGAGTGCGCAGCGTCTCGCCCGAGGATCTTCGGCGCGACGGCGACGTCCGCTCCCGGGCCCGCCGCGCCCGCTCCGTCCGGGCGGGGCGACCCGCGTCATCTTCGGCCGCAGGGGAAGTCCGGTGCGAATCCGGCGCTGACCCGCAGCGGTGGTCCGTCCGCGTGACGGCGAGCCCGAATGCCTGGGGCCGGAGCGTTCCATCTCCATTCCCCGTCGTGGTCTACGGGGCGGAGCCCTCGCGCCGCCGTGCCGAGGCCGTGTCGCCCTCCGGGTCGCGGTCGAACGCGCGGCGTGTCCGCCGGGCATGCCGCGTCGCAGGCCCGGAAAGGCTCCGCCATGACGCTCACCCGATCCGGCCGGAAGATCTCCGCCCTGCTCGGCGGTCTGCTCCTCGCCGCGGCGACCGCCGTCGTCCCGGCGACCGCCTCCGCCGCCCCGGCGAACTCCGCCCCGACGAACTCCGCGCCGACGGCCGCCGGTTCGATCCCGGCCGGCAATCGCACCCAGGCCGCCGCCGGTTGGCTGGCCCGGCAACTCGTCGACGGAGAACGCTTCGAGGCGACCTTCGACGGGGTCACCTACCCCGACCAGGGTCTGACCATCGACGCGATCCTCGCGTTCGCCGCCGCCGGGGTGGCCGAGCAGAACGCGGCCAAGGCCACCACGTGGCTGGCCCGCCCGGAGATACTCTCCGGCTACATCGGCGACGGCACCACCAACGCGTACGCCGGCGCCACCGCCAAGCTGCTGCTCGCGGCCGAGGTGCGCGGGGCGAACCCGAGCAGCTTCGGCGGCGTCGACCTGCCGACTCGGCTGCGCTCGCTGCAACAGCCCTCGGGCCGGTTCACCGACCTCTCGCCGTGGGGTGACTACAGCAACGCGTTCAGCCAGTCCCTCGCGCTGCTGGCCCTGGACCGCACGCCGGCGGGCGCACCGGCCGGCGCGGTCGACTTCCTGGCCGGCGCGCACTGCGCGGACGGCGGGTTCCCGCTCGACTTCGGCAAGCCCACCTGCACCAGCGACGCGGATTCGACCGCGATGAGCGTGCAGGCGCTCGCCGCCACCGGCCGTCTGCCGGAGGCGGCGGCCGGCCTGAACTGGCTGGTGGGCCACCAGCTCGCGGACGGCGGCTTCGGCACTCCCGGAGCCGGCACCTCCAACGCCAACAGCACCGGCCTGGCCGCGCAGGCGCTGCTGTCCTCGTGGCGGGTGCTGCCCGGGCTGACCGCGCGACACTTCATCACCGAGCGCCAGGTCCCCTGCTCGGGCACGCCCGCCACGCGTGGCGCGATCGCGTACGACGCCACCGGATTCGACCCGTCCACCGCCACCCGGGCCACCGCCCAGGCGGTACTGGGTCTGGCCGGCACCGGCTTCGCCGGGCTGAGCGCCGCGGGCGCCCGACCGGACGCGCCGAACCTGCGCTGCCCCTCGCCCACGTCCTGACCCGCGATCCGGTTCGCCCGCGCCGTCGGCCGCCGATCACGGAGGCCGACGGCGCGGCGCGGGGCGGCGCGTACAAGCCCACGGCATGCCGGGTGCCGATCACGGTGGTGTCACCCGGGCGGCCCTTGCGCCGGGCGATCCCGGTTCGCCAGCGTGGAGTTGCGCGCACGGCGTGCGCGTTCCGCGCCGAACGGGCCCGCCCGCGTGGGCGCGTCGCGCCGGCGGGGCCCGACGAGAGCAACGGGAGTGCTGTGAGCGACCGGAACGGCGACAGGCGAGCGGACGAAGCCATCGTGCGAGTACGGATCCATCCGGCCATCGGCATCGCGCGCGTGGGCAACAGCACCCGCCCGGACGGCTGGTACTACGGACCCGAGACCCCCGACCCGCAGCCCCTTCCGCCGGGTTTCGCCAAGGACCAGGACGGCGCGATCAAGCGCCAGGCGGCGCGCTTCCGGCTGTACGGCCACGCCGCCGACGGGCGGGTCGTCCGCGAGGTGACCGTCACCGACCCGGGCACCACGATCACGTGGGGCGTGCACGTGGCCAACCGCAAGGCCGGCTGGTACCAGTTCCATCTGCCGCTGGACATCCCCGATTCCCGGGATCCGGCGGCCAGGCCTTCCGTCCGGCGCAATCCGGGCGTGGCCGATCGCGACTCGCTCGTGATCGACCCCGGCCGCAAGACGCTCGACGCCGCCGCGGGCGGCCGAGTGCCGTTCACCGGCGGCCGGTTCCTCGGCCGGGTCGACGTCCCGCTGGGCGAGATGCGCACCGACGAGCACGGCCGGTTGGTCGTGTTGGGCGGGCTCGGCAGTTCGGGATCGCCCGACCACACACCGCTCGCCTCGGTGACCAACAACGACGGCTGGTACGACGACATCTCCGACGGCCCGGTCACCGCGACGGTCACCATCGGCGGCGTGCGCGTCCCGGTGGATCCCGCGTGGGTGGTGGTCGCGCCGCCCAACTTCGCCCCGGACGTGCGGACCATCCGCACCCTCTACGACCTGCTCTTCGACGTGTTCGTCGGCACCGGCCAACTGCCCTTCCCGGCCCGGGTCTCCTTCGGCGAGCACATCGAACCGATCCTGCGCCGGTTCTGTGACCTCCAGTGGGTCAACGCCGGTTTCGCGGCCAAGTTCGGTTGGGCCGGGCCCGATTACTTCCTCGCGCCCGAGGCGCTGCGCCGGTTGTCGAGTCCGGCGCCCGAGCATCGCGAGCTGCGCCGGCAGGTGTACACCGCGCTGCGCGACTACGGGCGCGACGGCAAGTCGCCGATGCCGTGGCCGTGGTTGTACGGGGACGGCATGGCGAGTGTGCCCAGGACGGTGCGCCAGTACATGACGCTCTCGCCGACCCAGGACAGGTTGCTGCTCGCCTGGTCGCGAGGGGACTTCGACGCGACGCCGTTCGCCGGCTACCCGCATCGTGTGGAGGACGCGCCGCCGGCGGCGCAGCCGGGCCTGTTGGACCGGGCCGCGTTGGACTTCTGTGTGGCGGACGCGTTCCATCCCGGGATCGAGCTGACCTGGCCGATCCGGCACGCGTCCATGTTCACCGAGCCGTTCCGGATCCGGCTTCGGGCCGAGGGCGAGCCCGATCCGGACTACGGCGCCACGCTCACCCCGGACGCGGCGCTGGCCGCGAACGGTCCGCTGCACGCGCAGGGTCCGGGCGACCTCAGCCGGTGGATGGCGGTGCCCTGGCAGACCGATACCGCCGGGTGCCGGGCCGGCTACGAGTCGCAGGCCGGGCTCGGGCCGCGCTACGACCCGTACGTGCCCACGTTCTGGCCCGCACGGGTGCCCAACCACGTGCTCAAGGAGAGCGACTACGACAAGGTCAACCGCCCGGACGGCGGCGGAGTGCCGGACCGCGAGGCCGCGTTCGCGCACCGGGCCGTGTGGTTGCGCGGGCTGACCGGGACCACGCCCGAGGCGCAGCGCCGGCAGATGGTGGACGGCTGGTACAAGCTCGGCATCGTCGAGGTGCGGCCCTACACGGTGGGCGACGGCCGATTCCCGGCCCGGATGCAGGTCGAGTCGCCGCCGCAACCGCCGTTCGACCAGGCCTCGGACGCCAACAACCTGGTGAACGTGCACGTGCCGGAGCCGGTGGTCGCCGACGCGGTCACGCGCGCGGTGGCGGAGGCGACGGGGCAACTCGGGCCGGATGTGACGGTGGGCTACGTGGACAACATCGATCCGTATCTGGACACACCTTGATCGTCGAGGAGTCGGGGCCGGGGGCGGGGGCGGGGGCGAAGTCGCCGTGACCGGGCTCCGGATGCCGAATGTCCGCCGCCGGCGCTACGACGTCGTGGTCGCCGGTGGCGGGCCGGCGGGCTCGGCGGCCGCGATCACCCTGGCCGGCGCGGGCCGGCGCGTCCTGCTCGCCGACGTGGGCACCGGACCGCCGGCGGTCGGCGAGGCGCTGCCGGGCGCGGCCCGGACGCTGCTGGCCGATCTGGGCCTCGCCGACGCCGACACCGCGCCGGGGCATCTGGCCTGCTACGCCACGCAGTCCGCGTGGGGCTCGCCGCATCCGGTCACGGTCTCGGCCATCAGCGACCCGAACGGGCCCGGCCGGCACCTGGATCGCGCGCTGTTCGACCGCCGGCTGCGCGAACGTGCCCGCGCGGCCGGTGCCGAGGTCGCCGAGCACACCCCGGTCGGCGCGCCGGCGCGCCATGCGGACGGCACCTGGTCGGTGCCGCTGGGTCGGGCCGCCCGGCGCGAGAGGGTGGTCTGCGACTGGATCGTCGACGCGACCGGACGCCGGGCCACGGTCGCCACCGGCAGCGGCGGCGCGCGGCGGCGTACGCACGACGCGCTGGTCGCGACGCACCTGACCCTGGCCGGCCCCACCGCTCCCGACACCGACGCGAGCACGCTGGTCGAGGCGGGCGCGGACGGCTGGTGGTACACCGCGTTGCTGCCCGGCGATCGGCGGTTGCTCGCGTACTTCACCGACGCCGACCTGCCCGCCGCGCGAGCGGGCGAACCGGCCGGCTTCCGTGCGCTGCTGGGGGAAACCACGCAGGTCGCCCGACGGCTCTCCGGGTGGCCCGTACCCAAGGACGCGATGCCGCGTCGGGCGCCCGCGCACGGCGCGCATCTGGATCGGGTCTGCGGCGACGGCTGGGTCGCGGCGGGCGACGCGGCGGTCGCCTTCGACCCGCTGTCCGCTCAGGGCATCCTCACCGCGCTGTACACCGGCCTGAGCGCGGGCCACACCGTGCACGCGTGCCTGTCCGGTCGCCCGGACGCGCCCGACACCTACCGAGCCCGCGTCGCGGACCTGCTCCACGCCTACCGCCGCAACCACCACGCCGCATACGCCGCCGAACGCCGTTGGCCGGACCGCCCATTCTGGCAACGAAGGCACCAGCCTCCGACCGCCGGATGGCTCGAGCCCGCCGGACCCGACGCCTGAGGGCGCGATGTGACACCGGCGGGCGAACGACGGCCGCCGGAGCACCGTCATTACCCGTCGAGGTGTTTCACAGCGTCGTCAACTCACTCGTTCGGGTGAGCCTCGCCCGGAATCAGGACCATCGGCCACGTGCATGCGTACGGTCTCGACCCGACGGCGACATATCGGCCTGGTTGATGGCCCGATGTGTGGTCGGCGGTAATCATGGAGACATGACGCGACGCGAGCCACAGGGACGGAGGCCATCGGTGAGCATGGTGACCGCACATGCAGGCATGCCCGTCGAGGAGTTCGAAGGCATTGCCCGCGACACCGCCGAGTCGGTACGACTGGAATTCATCGGCGGCAGGGTGGGAGTAAAGGCTATGCCCGACGGCGACCACGACGAATTCGTCGTCTGGCTCATCGAAGAATTCGCGCGACAGCAGCGCACGCTTTCGGTGTACCCCGCACGTGGCCTGAAGATCGAAAAGTATCGGAAGGGCCGGGCTCGCCCCGATTGCGCCGTCGCCCCCAAGCGCAGCTTCGTCGGGCAGGGCGAGTGGGCCGATCCCGCAGCGGTGCTCATGGTCGTAGAGGTCACGTCCCTCGACCCGGATACCGACCGTCGGGATCGTGCGGACAAACCTCGCGCATACGCTGAAACCGATATTCCGATCTATCTGCTGGTTGATCGTGACAGTTGCGAAACCGTCCTGCACAGCGACCCCGCGAACGGTACCTACACCACCATCGTCAAGCGCCCCTTCGGCAAGCCCGTGCACCTCCCGGCTCCCGTCGACCTCATGTTGGAGACCGAGGATCTCCTGGACCTGGTTCGTTGACGCGCCGCTGCGGCGGTGGGCCCGTGGGCCCACCGCCGGGGGTCGGGTCAGGGCTGGGTGGCTTCGCGGGTGCTGCGGGGGCGGAGGTCGGTCCAGACCTTGTCGATGTGGGCCAGGCAGGCCGGGCGGGTGCCCGTGAAGCCTTCCGCGCGCCAGCCGGGTGGGATGTCGCGGTCGGTGGCCCAGACCGAGTATTGCTCCTCGTCGTTGATCACGACTCGGCAGTGGCGCTCGGGGGGTTCGTCGGTGGTCATACCTTCTCCAGTTCGGATGTGGGTTCGCTGTCGGGATCGGACGCGGGGGACTTCCGGGCGAGCGGCGATGGGGGTGCGGCGTTCGCGCGCTTCCGGCGGCGTTCCTCGATGCCGATCAGGTCGTCCGGCATCGCGTCGGGGACGTCGTCGTCGAAGCGTGCGATCACCCGGTGGCGCAACGAGGCGAGCGCGAGCAGGATCATCGCCGACGCGCACAGCAGGTACAGGAAACCCGTGCCGCGGCCCTCGCCGACGCCGATCACCCGGCCGACACTGGAGGCCAACGCGCCGTCCGCGGTGAACAGTGGTTCGAGCAGGTGTACCGCCAGCGGCGCGATGACGCCGAAGCCCAGCGGGAGGGTGGACCAGGCCACCATCGTGTTCAGCGCGATCACCCGGCCGTGGAACCGCTGCGGCACCTTGACCTGGATGATCGTCGCGTAGATGCCGTTGAGCAGCGACAGTCCGAAGAACACCCCGAAGAAGCCGACGCCGACCAGCACCGGCGAGGGCCGCAGCCCGGCCACGAAGGCGAACACCGCGATCAGCACGGTGGCCAGCAGGATGCCGTGCATCCGGCGGTGCCGGGGGCCTCCCCACACCCCCATCGCCAGGCCGCCGAGCAGCGCGCCCGCGCCCGCCGCGACGCCGACCGCGCCCGCGGTGTGTACCGATCCGAACGAGAGCACCAGCGGCGTCATCAGCACCAGCATCGGCGCGAGGAAGACGTTCAGCAGCGCGAAGTAGAGCAGCATCGTGCGGAATCCGGCGTGCCCCATCGAGTAGCGCACCCCGTTGGCGATCTCCTTCACCATGCTCTCGCGCCGGGTCTGCGCCATCGTGTCGGGGAAGGGCACGAACGCGACCACCGTCACCGCGATCACGAACGTGGTGATGTCGATCACCAGGATTCCGCCGAGTCCGATGCTCGCCAGCAGCGCGACCGCGATCAGCGGCACCACCAACTGCGCCATCCCGGTGCTCATTTGCACGATGCCGTTGGCGTGCCCGAGGTAGCGCTTGGGCACCAGTTGCGGAACCGCCGAGTTGTAGGCCAGGCGTTGGAACGTCGCCGTCACCGACAACACCACCAGGAGCCCGTACACCGCGCCCACGCCCAGATGGCCGCCCCACAACAGCAGCGCCATCACCACCTGCACCGCGCCGGCGGCGCAGTCCGCGGCCAGCATCACCGAGCGGCGACTGTTGCGGTCCACCACCGCGCCCGCCAGCGGCGCGACCACGATCCCGGGGACCAGCGCCAGCACCGAGAACAACGCGAACTGGGTGAGCGAATCGGTGCGCAGATAGATCCAGATCGGGATGGCGAACTCGGTCAGCGCCGACCCGGTGATCGAGGCGAGTTGTCCGAGCGCCACCGCCATGAACCGGCCCATGCTCGGCCGTACCGCCGGTGTGCGCGACGGTGTGGCCTCGACTGCGGATCCCGGCTTGTCCGCGGATCCCGGCCTGTGATCCGATTCCGGCCCGTCCGCGAATGCCGGCTGGTCGGCAAATGCCGGCTTGTCCGCGAACCCCGGCCCGTCCGCGGATCCCGCCCCGTCCGCGGATCCCGCCCCGACGTTCGGGCCGGAGACCCCGTCCAGCCACCAACCCGCGTCCTCACCGCGCGCCGCCCGGGTCAGCGCTTCGGTCCGGTCCCGGGCCACCGCCTCGTGGGTGGCGGTGACGATCTCGGCCAGTTCGTCCGCGCGGTAGCGCAGGAAGTAGTGGCCGGCCTCGTCGATCACCACCAGGGCGGTCGAGGCGGCCATGAAGTGCCACTCCCGGTAGCGCTCCTGGTAGAACTCGGTGCTGGGGTCGCGCTCGCCGATCACCGAGATCACCGGCGCGGCCAACGGCCGCATGCCCTCGGCCATCCGCCGGGTGAAATACTCCTCCGAGGTCCGGCCGTCCTTGCGCATGTTGCGGACGATGAAGGTGACCTGCTCCTCGTCCAGGTCGCCCAGGTCCGCACCCATCGAGGTGAGCCAGTTCAGGTGCACCCGGTCACCGCGCAGTCGCTCCAGTCCGGCGAACCGGGACAGCGCGCCGAGCACGCCGCCCTCGGGTCGGGCGAACGGGAAGATCGCGCCGAGGTAGACCGCCTCCAACGTGCGCCCCGACTCCTCCAGGAGGTGGGCGATCTGCGCGGTCAGCGCGCTGCCCACCCCGCAGTGGCCGTACAGCGCCAACGGTCCCTCGACCCGGGCCAGGATCTCGTCCACGCACTCCCGCGCCACCTCCTCGATCGGCCGGGGTGCCTCGGGCATGGACAGGTCGTGGCCGGGGATCGCCACCGAGTACAACGCGTGGCCGGCCGGCAGCGCGTCGGCCAGTGGCTGGTACACCACCGCGCTGCCGCCGCCGTAGGGCACGCACACCAGCGAGAGCACACGCTGTGCGAGCGGTACGGGACGGGTCAACTCGTGCAGCAGCGAACGTGGTTCGTCCGCGCCGCCCGGGCGGTCGATCAACGCGGCCAGTTCCCGGATGGTGCGGTGCTTGAACAACTCCAGCAGGCTCACCTGCCGACTGCCCGGCGGCAGCGCCTTGCGCAGCCGGGCCAACACCTGCATCGCCAGCAGCGAATGCCCGCCCAGCTCGAAGAAGTCGTCCGTGACGCCGACCGAGGCGAGATCGAGGACCGCCGTCCAGATCCCGACCAGGACCTCCTCGGTCGCGCCCGCCGGAGCCACCCGCTCCGCGTCGCCCGCGCCCGCACCCGCGTCCGGTTCGGGCAGCAGGGCCCGATCCACCTTGCCGTGCGCCTTCAGCGGCATCCGGTCCAGCCATACGAACCGGGACGGCACCATGTACTCGGGCAGCCGAACCAACAGTTCGCGGCGCAGCTCGGCGGGGGCCGGCGGCTCGCCCGGATGCTCCTCGGCCGCCACCAGGTAGGCGATCAACCGCTGCGCGCCGGCCGGGCCACGCGCGTCCACCACGGCCTGCCCGACCGCGTGCTGGGCGCGCAACGCCTCCTCGATCTCGCCCGGTTCGACCCGATAGCCGCGAATCTTGACCTGCTGATCGCTGCGACCCAGGAACTCCACGTCGCCGCCGGGCAGATACCGGCCCAGGTCGCCGGTGCGGTACAACCGGGCGCCCGGCGGTCCGAACGGGTCGGGCACGAACCGATCGGCGGTCGCCCCGGGTTGCCCCAGATAGCCGCGCGCCAACCGCTCGCCGCCGATGTGGATCTCGCCGGTGACCCCGATCGGCACCGGTTCCAGGTGCTCGTCGAGCAGGTACACCCGGGTGTTCGCCAACGGTCGGCCGATCGGCGTCACCGTGCGGGTGGGCTCGTCCTGCGGACGGACCCGGTAGGTGGTCACGCCCACCGTGGTCTCGGTCGGCCCGTAGTGGTTGACCACCGCGCACCTCCCGAGCCGGGCCAGGTCCCGCGTCCACTCCCAGGACGAGCCCTCGCCGCCGAAGATCAACAACCGTCGGGGCAGCAGGCGTTCCGGACCGACCTCGGCGGCCAGGCCGGCCAGATGGGACGGTGTCATCTTCAGGTAGTCGACCGGATGCCGCTTCAGGTGCTCGGCGAACTCCGCGCCGGACAACCGCTTGGGGATCAGGTGCAGTTCGCCGCCCGTGGTCCAGGCGAGGTACAGCGCGGTGATGGCGAAGTCGAAGGACAACGACTGGGCCAGGCCGTGCACCGACCCGGGCGCCACCTCGAATCGTTCGCGCACGCCGTCCAGATAGGACAGCACCTCGCGGTGCTGCACCGCGACACCCTTGGGCCGGCCGGTGGATCCGGACGTGTAGATGACGTAGGCCAGATTCCCCGGCCCGGCCGGCACGGGTGGCGGGCCGGCCTCCTCGGCGTCGGTCGTGTCCGGTTCCCGATCGAGCAGGATCACCGTGCCGGGGTGGCCCGCCGTGCGCTCGCGCAGCGTCGTGTCCGTCACCAGGACCCGCACGTCGGCGTCCGCCAGCATGAACGCCAGTCGCTCGACCGGCTGTTCGGGATCCAGCGGCAGGTAAGCCCCACCCGCCTTGAGCACGGCCAGGACGGCCACCGCGAGGTCGAGCGACTGTTCCAGGCACAGCGCCACCGGTGTCTCCGGGCCGACCCCGTGCCCGCGCAGTCGGAGCGCGAGCCGGGCGGCGCGCGCGTCGAGTTCACCGTAGGTGAGCGTCTCGCCCCGGTAGGTCACCGCAGGCGCACGCGGAGCGCGGGCCGCTTCGGCCTCGATCGCCGCCGTCAGCGTCGGGTGTTCGGGCGGCGGCGCGGCGGTGTCGTTCCAGCCGGTGGTGACCTGGGCCCGCTCCGTCGGCCCGAGCAGGTCGATCCGGGACAGCGGCGTCCGCGGATCGGCGACCACCGCGCGCAGCAGGGTCTCCAGGTGCCCGGCCAGCCGGGCCACGGTGCTCGCGTCGAACAGGTCGGTGTTGTACGTGAGCAGGCCGTGCATCCCGGTCGCGGTCTCGAACACGAACAGGCTCAGGTCGAACCGGGTGACCCGGGAGTCGCCGGTGAACCAGTCGTGGGTGAGCCCGGCGAAGCCGCGCTCGCCGCGCCCGTAGTTCTGCAGCGCGAAGGTGACCTGGAACAGCGGCGTGCGGCCGACGTCGCGGGTGACGTTCTGGTCGCGGACCACCCGGTCGAACGGGAGGTCCTGGTGGGCGTACGCGTCCAGGCAGCTCTCCCGGACCCGGCCCAGCAGTTCGGTGAAGGTGGGGTCCCCGTCCAGCGGTGCCCGCATGGCCAGCATGTTCACGAACATGCCGACCATCGGTTCCAGGTCCGGATGGGGGCGTCCGGCGATCGGGGATCCCACCGCGAAGTCGCGTTGTCCGCCGTGCCGGGACAACACCGCCTGCCACGCGGCGAGCAGCGTCATATAGGAGGTGGCACCGTGTGCGCGCCCCGACTCGGCGATCGCGGCGGCGAGTTCGGTGTCGAGGGTGAAGGTGTGCGCGTCTCCGGCGAAGGTCTGCCGGGCCGGGCGGGGTCGATCGGTGGGCAGGGCGAGCGTGCCGACCCCGGCCAGCCGCTCCCGCCAGTACGCGGCGGCGCGTTCGCCTTCGGGACCGGCCAACCGCTCCCGCTGCCAGGCCGCGAAGTCGCCGTAGCGCACCGTCGGCGCGGGCACCTTCGACTCCCGGCCCGCCGTGAACGCGTTGTAGTCGGACATCAGTTCGTTCACCAGGAGGTGCACGGACCAGCCGTCGCCGACCAGGTGGTGCAGGACCACCACCAATACGGTGTCCTCCCGGTCCAACCGCACCAGCGCGGCCCGCAGCAGCGGCGGCACCTCCAGGTGGAACGGCCGGGCGAACTCCGCGCCCACCAGCGCCGCCGCCCATCGCTCGCGCTCCTGGGCGTCGAGGTCGCCGTCGGGCGAGTGCCGGGCGACGGTGATCGGCGTCGGCGGGTGCACGGTGGCCACCGGTCGACCGTCCGCGCTGGTGGCGAACGTGGTCCGCAGGCTGTCGTGCCGGGCCGGCAGCGCGTTCAACGCGCGTTCCAGCGCGTCCTCGTCGAGCCGTCCGCGCAGACGCAGCGCGAACGGAATGGTGTACGCGGCGGTCCCGGGGGTGAGGTTCTCCATGAACCACAGCGGGATCTGCGCGGACGACAGTGGTACTTCCGCGCCTTCGGGCAGGCGCGGGATCGACGCCGGGGCGGTCGTCGCGGATCTGCGCAGCCGCTGTTCGAGCAGGGTGCGCTTGGCGGCGGACAGTTCGCCCGGCCGGGTCGGCGGCGCCGGGGTGAGCGTCATCGCGGGTCTCCCGTCTCGGCCTGGTCCAGCACCAGTCGTTCGGCGTCCGCCTCGGAGAGCGCGGCCAGTTCGGCCACCAGGAGTTCCTCGACCGAGGCGGCCAGCCCGGCGACCGTGGGGTCGGCGAACAGGGCGCGGATCGGCACGGTGAGTTCGATCGCCGCGCCGAGCCGGGCCACCGCCCGGGTGGCCAGCAGCGAGTGCCCGCCGAGCGCGAAGAAGTCGTCGAGCGCGCCGACGCGTTCCAGGCCGAGCACCTCCGCGAAGGTCTGCGCGACCAGTTCCTCGGCGCTGCCGCGAGGGGCCACGAAGGACGCCTCCGGGGTGGCCCGTTGCTCGGGTGCGGGCAGCGCGGCCCGGTCCAGCTTGCCGTTGGCGGTCAGCGGCAGGCGGGCCAGCACCACGAAGGCGGCGGGCAGGAGGTAGGCGGGCAGCGTCCGGGCGAGCGCGGCACGCACCGCGTCCGGATCCGGGACCGCGGCGTCGGCACGGGGCACCAGGTAGGCGACCAGCCGTCGATCGCCCCGTTCCTCGCGCAGCAGCACGGCCGCCTGACCGATCTCGGGCCGCGCGACCAGGGCCGCCTCGATCTCGCCGAGTTCGATCCGGTAGCCGCGCAGCTTGACCTGGTGGTCGGTTCGGCCGAGGAACTCGAACTGTCCGTCCGGGCGTTGCCGGGCGCGGTCGCCGGTGCGGTAGAGCCGCGCGCCGGGTGGTCCGTACGGATCGGGCACGAAGTGAAGCGCGGTCAGGCCGGGGCGGCCGAGGTAGCCCCGGGCCGGCCCGATGCCGCCGACGCACAGTTCGCCGGGCACTCCGGGCGGCACCGGTTCCAGGTGCCGGTCCAGCACGTGCACGCGCGTGTTCGCCAGGGCCCGGCCGATCGGCGGACGGGTGCCGTCCCACGGCTCGGCAAGCGGGCCGGCCAGGGTCGCCGAGGTGGCGATGACCGCGGTCTCGGTGGGGCCGTACGTGTTGACCAGGTCGACCCGATCGCCGAACACCTCGTGCCAGCGCCGCGTCGAGGCCACGTCGGCCTGGTCGCCGCCGATGATCAGCAGCCGCAGCGCCGGCGGCCACGGCAGGCCGGGTGTCTGCGCGACCAGTTCGTGCCAGTACGGCGTGGGCAGGTCGAGCACGGTCAGCGTGCGACCCGCGTCCGTGCCGAAGAAGTCCGGCAACAGCGCGTCGGCGGGCGCGAGCACCAGCGTCGCGCCGCCGAGCAGGGTCGGATAGACCTCCTCGACATGCGTGTCGAAGCCGAACGAGGCGAATTGCAGGACCCGGTCGCCCGGGCCGGTCCGGTAGCGCTCGCGCATCCAGGCGAGCCGGGCGGCCAACGCCGCACGGGTGATCAGGGTGCCCTTGGGCCGGCCGGTGGAGCCGGAGGTGTAGACGAGGTAGGCGAGGTCCTCGGGGCCGGCGATCGGCGCGAGCGGCTGCGCCTGCGCCCCGTCTCCCTCGCCGTTGTCGGCTCCGGCGCCGTCCAATGGCAGTACCGGCCACCCGAAGTCGGCGAACCGGTCGGCGAACTCGGCCCGGCACAACAGTTGTTCGGCGCCGCTGTCGGCGAGCATGTAGGCGATCCGCTCGGCCGGCAGGGTGGGATCCACCGGCAGGTAGGCGCCGCCCGCCTTGAGTACGGCCAGCAGCGCGACGATCGTCTCGATCGAGCGCTCGGCGCACACCGCGATCACCGAGTCCGGCCCGGTGCCGCCGCGCCGCAACACCCGGGCCAGCCGGTTCGCCCGGGCGTGCAACTCGGCGTAGTCGATCCGGTGGTCACCGGACTCGACCGCGTCGGCGTGCGGGGTGCGCAGCGCCTGTACCTCGAAGGCCAGGACCGGGTCGCGGCATTCGCCGAGCGGCGGACCCGCCGCGCCGGCCAGCACCCGCGCGCGGTCGGTCGCCGGCAGCAGCGGCAGCCGGGACAGCGGCGTGTCCGGGTCGGCCACGGCGCCTTCGAGCAGGGTCTCCAGGCAGCGGGCCATACGGGCGACGGTCTCGGGGACGAACCGTTCGGTGTCGTAGACGAACTCGACCACGAGTTCGTCTCCTTCCGGCCACACCTCCAGGGCCAGGTCGAACTTCGCCTGGCGAAAACCCGATTCGAAGACCTCGGCGCGCACCTCGCCGAGCCGCAGCCCGGGTCCGGCGGGTGGTCGCAGGGTCAGCATGGTCTGGAACACCGGCGGGCTGTCCGGATCGCGCTCCACGTCCAGGGCGCCCAACAGCCGCTCGAACGGCACGTCCTGGTGTTCGTAGGCCTGCAGCGCCACCGTGCGGGTGCGCGCCAGGAAGGCCCGGAACGAGGGGTCCCCGGCGGTGCTCCCGCGCAGGACCAGCGTATTGAGGAAGTAGCCGACCAGCGGCTCGTACTCCTCCTCGTCCCGGCCCGCCAGCGGCGAGCCCACGCACACGTCCTCCTGGTCGCAGTAGCGCGAGAGCAGGGTCTGGTACGCGGCGAGCAGGGTCATGTAGAGCGTGACCTTCTCGCGGCGCGCGAGTTGCTCGATCCCGGTGCGCAGCCCGGCCGGCAGGTGGTGGGTGACGGTGCCGCCGCGCGCCGTGTGGGTGCCCGGAGTGCGCGGGCGGTCGGCGGGCAGGTCCAGGGTCGGCGCGCCCGCGAGTTGCCCGGTCCAGTAGGCCAGTCGCGCGTGGAATCCGGGCGAGTCGACGAGTTCGCGCTGCCGCCGTACGTAGTCCCCGTAACTCAGCGCCGGCTGGGCCAACGGGGAGGGCTGCCCGGACGTGAACGCCCGGTACAGCGCCGCCAACTCGGCGTCCAGGACATTCATCGACCAGCCGTCGGCCACGATGTGATGCAGGATCAGACACAACACGTGGTCGTGTGCGGCGTCGTCCAGGCGCAGCAGGCTCGCCCGCAGCAGTGGGCCCCGGGCCAGGTCGAACCGTTGGTTGGTGCGCTCGGCGACCAGTTCGCGGGCGTGGCGCTCGCGTTCGCCCGGGACGCCGTCGACGCTCACGCGTTCGAGCACGAAGCCGCCGGGCGAGCCGATCACCTGGGTGGGTACGCCGTCGCGGTCCGGGAAGGCGGCGCGCAGGCTGCCGTGCCGGGCGACCAGTTCGGCCAGGGCGCGTTCGAGCGCGTCGGCGTCCAGCGGGCCGCGCAGGCGGTGCACCTGGAACATGTTGAACGCGGCGTCGCCGGGGTTGATCCGGTCCAGCAGCCAGAGCCGTTCCTGGCCCGCGGACAGCGGTAGGTGCTCGGTCCGCCCCGGTTCGGGACGGTTGGCGGGCCGCTCGGCCGGCGGCTGCCCGTGGGTGTGCGGATCGTGGGTCGGAGAGGGGTTGTTCATGGCCGCCGTTCGCTTCGCATCGCGGAGACCGCGCTGGTGAGTCCGGTGATGGTCGGGGATTCGAAGAACACGTGCAGCGGTACGTCCACGCCCAGGCGCTTGCGGATCCGGGCGCCGATGCGGGTGACGGTGAGCGAGTGCCCGCCCAGGTCGAACAGGTCCTCGTCGGGGCGGATGTCGTCCAGGCCGAGCACTTCGCGCCAGATCGCGGTGATCTCGGCGGTCGTGCCGAGATCACCGGACTCGTGTTCCGGGTCGGGTCCGCCGCGCTCGTCGCCGGCGAGCGCCGGGCCCGGATGCGACTCCGCGGTGCGCAGGCGCGGCGGAGCGGGCAGCGCGGCCCGGTCCAACTTGCCGTTGGGCGTCAGCGGCAGGCGCTCCAGCACGACGTAGGCGCCGGGTACCAGTGCGCGCGGCAGGGTCGCGGCCAGGTGCACGCGCAGTTCGGCCGGACTGGGGGCGGGGCCGCCGCGCGGTACCAGGTAGGCGACCAGGCGCGGGCCGTCGGCGGCGTCCTGCCGGGCCAGCACGGCGGTCGCCGCGATCTGCGGATGCCCCAGCAGCGCGGCCTCGATCTCGCCGAGTTCGATCCGGTGGCCGAGGATCTTGACCTGGTGGTCGACCCGGCCGAGGAACTCGATCCGGCCGTCCGCGCGGTAGCGGGCCCGGTCGCCGGTGCGGTACAGCCGGGCGCCGGGCGGCCCGAACGGGTCGGGCCCGAACCGGTCCGCGGTGACGCCGGGCAGGTGTCGGTAGCCGCGGGCCACTCCGCTGCCGCCGATGTACAGGTCGCCCGCGACGCCGACCGGCACCGGCTGCGACTCGTCGTCCAGGATGTACATCCGGGTGTTGGCGATCGGGCGGCCGATGCTCACCCGGTCCTCGTCCATGCCGATCTCCGCGACGCTGGACCACACCGTGGTCTCGGTCGGGCCGTACGCGTTGACCAACCGCCGCACCCGGCGGCGCAGTTCCCGGGCCAGCGGTACCGGGAGCGCCTCACCACCGGCGACCGCGAGCACGGCGGGCTCGCGGAAGCCGGCGTCGAGCAACATCCGCCAGCCGGACGGGGTGGCCTGCACGTGCGTGACGCGTTCGGCGCGGATCAGCCGCAGCAGCGCCCCGCCGTCGCGCACCTCGCCGTCCTGCGCGAGCACCAGTCGCCCGCCTGTGATCAGCGGCACGAACAGTTCCAGGGCGGAGATGTCGAAGGACGCCGAGGTCAGTCCGAGCCACACCGCGTCGCGATCACCGCCCAGGATGTCGCGCATCGACGCGAGCAGGTTGACCAGCGCGCCGTGCTCGATCTCCACGCCCTTGGGCCGTCCGGTGGAGCCGGAGGTGGCCAGCACGTAGGCCAGGTCGCCCGGGCGCGGCGGCGCGCACGGCCCCTCGGCGTCCGCCGCCGGAGTCCCGATCTCCTCGATCAGCAGGGCGCCGGCGGCGTGTTCGGGGAATCGGGTGAGCAGGTCGTGCTCGGTCAGCAACATCGTCGCCGCGCAGTCGCCGAGCACCGAGGCCAGCCGCGCCGAGGGGTACTCGGGGTCCAGCGGCAGGTACGCGGCGCCGGTCCGCAGGACGCCCAGCAGGGCGGTCGGCAGCGCGGCGGTGCGCCGCACGCAGACCGCCACCAGGTCGCCGGGGCCGACCCCGGCGGCGCGCAGGCGCTCGGCGACCGCGTCCACCGCCGCGCCCAGGTCGGCGTAGGTCAGCCGCTCGGCGCCGCAGTGCACCGCCGGCGCGTCCGGGGTGCGGGCGACCTGCGCGGCGAACAGTTGCGGCAGCGTGGCGGGGTCGTGCTCGCGGGCGGTGTCGTTCCAGTCGCCCAGGATCGCGGCCCGCTCGCGGTCGGACAGCAGCGCGAGCCGGCACAACGCGGTGTCCGGGTCCGCGACGATCGCCCGCAGCACGGTGGTGAGGTGGTCCGCGATGTCGAGTGCCGTGCCCGGATCCAGGGCCCGGGCGGCGTAGTGCAGGGTCAGCGTGAGTCGGTCGGGGTCGTTCAGGCATTGCAGGTGGAGGTCGCCGCGCGCGGACCCGTTGAACATGGTCCAGTCGATCGAGGCCGGCAACTCGGTGAAGCCGGGCACCTCGGTACGGCGGCGATAGCTCATCGACACCGGGGCCAGGGCCGGCCGCGGGGTGAGGCCGGGTACCGCGCGGCCCAGCGGCACGTCGCGCACCGTGTACAACCCGCGCAGGTCCGCGCGCAGCGCCCGGACGAAGGCGCCGAACGGCATGTCCGGCAAAGGCACCGTGTGGACCGGGAGTTCGTTGACGTACGGACCGATCCGGTCCCGGGTGTGCGGGGTGCGGGTGCCCAGGTCGACGGCGACCGTGGGGTGTTCGTTGCCGTAGCGCCACAGCAGCACGTGCAGCGCGCCCAGCAGCAGCGCGAACGAGCTGACGCCCAGCGATTCGGCGGTGTCGGCGATGCCGTGCCGCAGCTCGTCGTCCACCGGGATCGGCACGGCCGCGCCGGGGCCGCCACCGGTGCCGGTGCGTCCGGATCCGGGGAGCACCACGCCGGGCGGCTCCTGCGGCTCGGCGGCGAATCGGGACTTGGCCAGGGTGACGCGGCGGGCGAAGTCCACCGCCTCGCGGGCGCCGCGCTCGGCGTCGGCGGGATCCGCCGGGTCCGGGAGGGCGGGCAGGTCGGGCTTGGTGCCGGTGGTGAACGCGGTGTAGTGCGCGGCCAGTTCGCGAACCAGGATGTCCTTGGAGCCGCCGTCGAAGGCGAGATGGTGGGCGACGATCAGCAACACCTGGGGCCCGGTGCCGGCGTCGATCAGGGTGAAGCGCACCAGCGGGCCGATGGCGGGGTCGAACGGGCGCACCGTCTCGCGTCGGATCAGCTCCGCCGTCGCGGCCTCGCGCAGGTTCGCCGGTGTGCCGGCGAGCCGCTCGGTCACCAGGCGGGGTGGGTCGGCGGCGGGAACCAGCCACAGTTCGCCGTCGGCTTCGCGCAGCGCGCCGCCCAGGACCGGGTGGCGGGCCACGAGCGCGTCGCACGCGTCGGCCAGGGCCGACGCGTCGAGGTCGCCGGTGAAGCGGATGGCGAGCGGCATGTGGTGTGCGGTGCCGGTGCCACCGGCGAGTTCGGTGAACCGGATGCCGTGTTGCGCCGGGGAGACCGGGGCGCGGTGGACGGGTTCCGGCGGCAGGGATACCGGCTGGGACTTGCGCATCGTCAGCCCTTCTCGATGGCGGTCGGTGAGTGCACCAGCGCGTCGGCGTCCCCGAACACCGGCGCGTGGGGGTGGTCGAGCGCGTGCTCGCAGGCGTCGACGAAGGCCCGGGCGAGGCCCTCGACGACACCGCGCTCGAACGCCCGGTCGTTGTACAGCAGCCAGCCGGCGATGGTGCCGTCCGGCTGTTCGGCGAGCGCCAGTTCCGGCACGCCCAGGTCCGGTCGGCCGCCGGGCGTGCCCCATTCCGCGTCCAACTCGCGGGGCAGCTCGAAGGGTTCGGAGAGCAGGCCGAGGAAGTGCGCCGGGTTGGTCCAGCTCTCGTAGCGAATCCAGGCCGCGTCCGGAAAGCGCGGGTAGAACTCGGCGAAGGGGTAGCACTGATGCTCGTTGGCGGCCAACGCGGCGCCGCGGACCCGGTTCACCAGGTCCTCGAAGGAGGGGTCGCCGTGCAGGTCGACGCGGATCAGCAAAGATTGCACCAGGCAGCCGACCAGGTTCTCGCTGCCCGGTCGCGAACGTCCCGGCACCGGTGACATCACCACGATGTCGCGGGTGCCTGCCGCCTTGGCCAACACGCTGGTCCAGCACGCGGTGGCGAGCATGAACGCGGTCGCGCCCCGCTCCCGCACGCCGGCGCGCAGCCGGGCGACCAGGGCCGCGTCCAGGGCGAACCGTACCGAGCCGCTGTGCAGCCGGTCGGTGACGATCCGGCCCGGGAAGGGATCGATCGCGGTGGGCGCGCCCGCCAGCGACGCCTCCCAGAACGGCCGGGTGCGCGGCCACTGCGCGCGGGCCCAGGCCAGGTGCTCCGAGCAGGTCGGTGTCGGCGGCGGCAACGGACCGGGCCGGCCGGTGCGGGTCGCGGAGTACCCGAGTGCGAGTTCGCGCAGCAGCACGCCCATGGACCAGCCGTCGAAGACCATGTGGTGCACCGCGAGAATCAAAACGTGGTCCTCGGCGTCGAGTTCGATCACCAGGGCGCGCACGAGCGGACCGGCGGCCAGGTCCCAGTGGTGCTCGCGCTCGCTGCGCGCGTGCTCGCGGGCGAACCGTTCGCGTTCGGCGGTCGTCGCGCCCCGGGCCCGCACCCGGCGTACCTCGGGCGGCAGTTCCGGCAGGACGATCGCCTCCGCGGTGCCGTCGCGGTAGTGGAACACCGTGCGCAGCGCCTCGTGTCGGCGCACGATTTCGGCCAGTGCCGCCTCCAGCGCGTCCGGGTCGAACGCGTCGGTGATCCGGATCCCCACACTCACCGGGCCCACGTCGCGCGTCTCGTCGGTCGCGTGCATCCAGACGAAGAAGTTCTCCTGCTGCGAGCTCAGCGGCATCCGGGCCGCCGCGTTCGCCGGCTCCGGCGCGCTCGGGCGCACGGTTTCGGGTCCGGCGCGCGCGGCGTCGATCCACGCCGCCTGGGCGACGAGTTCGGGGTGGTCGAAGGCGAGCGACGCGGGCACTTCCAGGGCGAACAGGCGCTCGGCGGCGGCGGCCAGTCGACCGGCCTTGAACGAGTCCCCGCCGAGCGCGAAGAAGTTGTCGTCGCCCCCGGCGCCGGCGGCGCCGAGCACCTCGTCCCACAGTCCGCTGATCGCGACCTCGGTCGCGGTCGCCGGGGCTCGCCCGGGGGACGTGTCGGCCGCGCTCAAGCGGGCCCGCAACTGCGCTTTGCGCACCTTGCCGGCCGGGTTCCTGGGCAGGGTGTCCACGCGCAGGAAGCGGGTCGGGATCTCGTGTCGGGCCAGCCGTTCGCGCAGGAACACCCGCAGGTCCTCGGCGGACGCCTGGGCGCGGAGTACCAGCGCGGCGGCGACCATGGTGCCCATCGACGCGTGCGGCACGCCGAACACGGACGCGTCGGCGACGGCCGGGTGTTCGTACAGCGCGGCCTCCACCGCGAGGGTGGACACGCGCAGCGCGCCGGACTTGATCAGGTCGCTTTCCCGGTCGACGAGGTACAGGTAGCCGTCCGCGTCGAGCCGGCCGATGTCGCCCATGCGCACCCAGCCGTCGGCGAACACCTCCGTGTCGGCCCCGGGGTCGCGGTAGTAGCCGCGCGACGCGGTGGGCGAGCGCAGCCAGATCTCGCCTGCCTCGCCGACCGGCACGGCCTCGCCGTCCGGGCCCAGGACCCGCAGGTCCTCTCGGCCGGTACCGCGCCCCACCGAGGTGGGCCGTTCGGGGTCGAAGACCATGGTGGTCTGCGCGGGTGCCGCCTCGGTGGAGGTGTACGCGTTGACGATGGTGGCGTCCGGGAACGCCTCGGTCAGCGCGAGCGCCGTGGCCGGGGGCAGCGCGGCGGCGGTCGAGCCGAACAGTTGCACGGAGCCGACGTCGTACCGGGTCCAGGCCCGGGAGTTCACCAACTCGCCCGCCATCGCGGGCACCGTGAACACCGTCCCGACCCGATAGGCGGCGATCAGCGCGCAGAACTCCTCGGCGTCGAATTCCGGCGCGCACAGCGCGGTCGGCGCGGCGGTCAACGCGTTGAGCAACATCGTCTGGCCCGCGTTGGTGCCGATCGGGAAGGCGTGCAGGAAGTGCCGCGAATGGGCCAACTGCCGTCGACGGGGCGCGGGTTCGTGGCCGAAGGCGAGGTTGGCGTGGGTGGCGGCGACACCCTTGGGGGTGCCGGTGGTGCCGGAGGTGTACAGGATCTGGGCGAGGTCGTCGGGGCCCGGCGGGGGCGGGTCGGGTGGGTCCGCGGCGGCCCGATGCGGCACCGGATCGCGGTGTGCGGCCCGTTGTGCGGCGGCCTCCAGCTCGGCGGCGGGGGCGGCCCACGCGTCGGTCGCCGGTGGCCGGATTCCGGCGCCGTGCAGGACGGCGCCGGCCGCGCAGTGGGTGAGCATGGTGCGCAGGGCGGCGGGCGGCAGGCGCTCGGGCAGCGGCACCGCGACCGCGCCCGCCTGCTGCACCGCGCAGTAGGCGACGGCGTAGTCGGCCCATTCCGAGCCGGTGAAGATCAGCCCGATCCGATCCCCCGCGCGTACCGCGCGGGCCCGCAACTCCCGTGCGAGCAGTGTGGATCGCTGGCCCCAGGCGGCGAAGGTCAGGCGGCTTTCGGAGCTGCCGGGCACCAGGATGGCGACCCGTTCGGGCTCGACGAGCGCGCGGGCTGCCAACAGGCCCGGCACGGTCGGCCCCGACAAGGTCGGGTCGGTGGAGGTGGCGCCGGTCGCGGAGCGCGCCGGGTCGGTGGGTCCGCGGCGGGTGTCGGCGGCGGTCATGTCGCGATCCGATGCGGCGCGATCGGGTCCGGACATGGGTGAGCTCTGGCTCTGCGCATGGGATATCTCCGGGGTAGGAGTACGAAACGCGGAACGCCATGGGCGACATCGGCCCATGCTGAGCGGCGGAAAATGCCATACGGGAACCGCCGATCCGGTCATGGAGCGATGACCGTCGGCGACGACTCCAAGACTGTCAATGGACTAGACCAATGACAAGAGCCGGCCGGAATCCCGCTGCCGATCCGGGGCACAAACCGTGCGGTGGGCCGCCGCGCCCGCCCAGCGCGCGAAACCACCGGTTGGTCGGCCGGCGTCGAGCGAATGCCCCGATTCCCGTGCCTGGCGGGCGAATTCACCCGTCGAAAACTGGGTCTGTCGCCGCCGTCGTTCCGGCGCTAACGTGAGCCTGCCGCACTTCCCTAACCCAGGGTCGATGACCGGTGCACCCGGCGTACCGGCCGGGTCGTCCGGCATCGGCGGAAAGGTATCGCCATGCGCACCGCATCGAATGCCGCTCGGAACACCCTCGACGCCTGGCGCTCCGGCGCCGAAACGGCCGACGGCGTGGAGAACCCCGCCGGTTCGCTCTACATCGGCGGATCCGCAACCGAACAGAGCCTCACCGAGATCGACGTCGCCGCGATCAGCTGCGGCACCGCATGCTCCGGGTCGCGCACTCGCCCCTGTTGTTGATCCGTTCCGCACCGACCCGCCGCCCGGAACCGTCGCCTGTCGACCGGTTCCGGGCGGCGGGTCCGTCCTCGATGGGTGGCGATCCGCGCATGGCAATCCCGGTCCGGCCGCGCCCCGTGGTGACGTACGACGACGCCGGCGAATTCGACGCCGCGTTGGAGCCGTTGATCCGGCCCGCCCTGGACCGCTTCCGACGTCGGCTGCGGGCGATCCCCGATCCGCTGTCGGCCGTCGAGCGGGAGATCCTGCTGCGTGCCGCGCACCGCTCGCTGCTGGACGTGGTCCGGCCCAAGGCCAACCGGCTGCTGCTGCTCGAACTGCACGCCGCCCGGATGTCCGGCCGGCTGACCCGAGACACCAGCGCGCGACGCTGGGACGAGTTCCTCGAACTCGCCTCCAGTGCCGAGTTCTGGAGCGAACTCCAGGTCGACTACCCGGCGTTCGCACCGCGCCTGGAGCGGGTGATCCGCAATCGTTGCGCCGCCCTGCTCACCCTGGCCCGCCACCTGGCGAGCGACCGCCCGCGCCTGACCGACCTGCTCGGCACACCGCCCGGCGACCTCGTGGAGATCCGCCTGGACGCCGGCGACTCGCACCGCGGCGGCCGTACCGTCGCCGTGGTCCGCTTCGAGGCCGGCCGCGCGGTGTACAAACCCCGATCGCTCGCCGTGGACGCCGCGCTCGCCGCGACACTGGACGAACTCCTGGCCGGCACCCCGCACCCGGATCGCATCAAGGTGCCGCGCGTGCTGCTCGGCACCGACTACGGCTGGGCCGAGCACATCGAGCACCGCCACTGCGCGAGCCCCGGCGAACTCGCGCGCTTCTACCGGGGCTTGGGCGAGTGGATGTGCGTGATGCAACTGCTCGGCGCCACCGACCTGCACTCGGACAACGTGATCGCCCAGGGACCGGTGCCGTGGGTGGTGGACTGCGAGACGCTGTTCAGCCCCGAGCCGCGGATGGCCGCCAGTGGACTCGGCGACGCCTTCGACACCGCCGCCGCCGCGGTCCGGCGCACCGTGCTGCGCACCGGGCTGTTGCCCATGCGACTGGCCCAACTCGTGCTCCAGGGCGTGGACATGTCCGCCGTGGGCGCACTCCCCGAACAGCAGCCCCGGATCCCGGCCCCGGTGATCGCCGGGGCCGGAACCGACCTGGCCCACCTGGCGATGGAGCCCGCCGACGTGGGCGGTTCGGCCAACCTGCCCGCGCCCGACGCCGATCCGATCGCCCATCAGGACGACATCGTGGGCGGCTACCGCGACCTGCGCGACCGACTCGACGCGCTGGACCGGGACGGCATGCTGCGCCCGATGCTGGACGGCTTCGTCGGCTGCGACCTGCGCGTGGTACTGCGGCCCACCCAGGTCTACGTGGAGATCGCCCGGATGTTGTGGCATCCCGCGTCCCTGCACGACGAACCCCCGGCCGTCGAACGCGCCCGGGACGTGCTGACCCGGCAGGCGAAGGCGCTGCACGGCGCGCCCTCCACCCCGGAGGTGGTCGGCGCCGAGGTCGCCGACCTGCTCGACGGCGACATCCCGTTCTTCGGCGTACGGCCCGAACACGGCCGGATGGACGGGCCGCGCGGCACCACGTGGGGAGAGCCGGGCCGGCTGATCGACGCGAGTGTCGAGCGCTGGCGGGCGGGCGATCCGCGGTTCGAGGAGGTGATGATCCGCTCGTCGCTGCTGGGCGTCTACCGCGACCGCAGCGCGATACCCGAGGCGGATCGACGGCACGACACCCCGGTTCGGACCGGCGACCTCGAGGAGCGGCGCCGCGACCTGGCCGCCCGATTCGCCCGGGACCTGTGCGCGCGAGCGGTGATCGGCGCGGACGGCACGGCCACCTGGATCGGGCCGGTCTACACCGAAGGCGGTTTCAGCGTGCGGCCGTTCGCGGCCGACTTCTACAGCGGGCAGGCCGGGGTCGCGCTGGCACTGGACACCTACCTGGCCCGCTCCCGCGCCGGCCGGGTGCCGACGGTGCCCGGTCTGCGGGCGATCGCCGACGGCGCGATCCGGGCGCTGGCCGCGATGGAGGACGCGGTACCCACCGGCCGGCTCGGCGCGTTCGACGGGATCGGCGCGGCCGTACGCACCTGGCTGGCGCTGTACGCCTCCTCCGGCCGGCCGGCGGACCTGGAGCGCGCCGTGCGGCACGCGGAGCGCGCGCCGGGCCTGTTGGCCCAGGACACCATCCTGGACGTCGCCGGCGGCGCGGCCGGGTTGATCGTGCCGCTGCTGGCCCTGGCCGACCCGACCGGCGACGGCACATGGCGCGAGGTCGCCGAGTCCGCGGGGGCCCTGCTGGTCGAGCGCTCCCTCGTCGAGGAGGGCGACGGAGGCCGCACCGCGCGCTGGCCGACCGCGCTCTTCCCGGACGGCATCGGCGGATTCGCGCACGGCTCGGCGGGCATCGGCTGGGCCCTGGACCGCCTGTCCCTCGCCACCGACGATCCGGCACCGCTGGAACCGGCGGCCCGAGCCTGGGCGTTCCAGGAGGACCTGTATCGGCCGGAGGCCGCCGCCTGGCTGGACGGCCGGGAAGCGGACCAGGTTTTGTACCTGGACTCCTGGTGCCACGGCAGCACCGGCATCGGCCTGGCCTCCTGGGACCTGTACGCGCGCACCGGCGCCCCCGCCCACCTGGACCGCGCGCTGCGCGCCGCGGCGGCGACCTGGCGCACCGGATTCGGCTGGGACTACACGCTGTGCCACGGCGACGCGGGCTCCTGGGAACTCCTGGACACCCTCCTGCGCGGCGCCCCCGACCGGCTGCGCGCCCACCTCCCGGACGCCCCCACCCGGGACCACCTGGACGCCCTCCTGCTCACCGCACTGGAAACCTACGGCCCCCTCACCAAGTCCGTCACCGACACCACCACCGGTCTGCTCCCGGGCACCGCGGGCGCCCTGCACCAACTCCTGCGTCTGGACCGCACCGACCCGGAACGCGTTCCGTCACTGCTGCTGCTCGACGAGTTGTAGGACGCCACGGGGCGGGTCCCCGAGCCCCACCCTGCTGCTCGGCGGGCATCGAGGACACGTCCCGGGCGAGTCTCACCCCGCCGGATCGGCGTACGCCTGCGCCTGGAGGCGGTACAACTCCGCGTACTCGCCGCCCTCGCACATCAGTTGCTCGTGTGTGCCCTGCTGGACCACCTCGCCCGCCCGCAGCACCACGATGCGATCGCATTCGCGTACCGAGGCCAGGCGATGGCTGATCAGCACCACCGTGCGCCCCGCCGCCAGGCGCCGGATGTTCGCGTACACCGCGTGCTCCGCCCGCGCGTCCAGTGCCGCCGTCGGCTCGTCCGCGATCAACAGGCGCGCGTCCCGGTAGAAGCCGCGCGCGACGCCGATCCGCTGCCACTGCCCGCCGGACAGGTCCACCCCGGCCCGGAACTTCTTCGACAACAACGTGTCGTACCCGTGCGGCAGACGCTCGATCAGGTCGTGTGCCCCCGCGTCCCGCGCCGCCCGCAGCATGGCCGCACCCTCCGGGTCCACCCGATCGGCGCGCCCCAGCACGATGTTGCCGCGCGCGGTCAGCGGCCAGCGGGTCGGCTGCTGCATCACCAGCGCCACCTGCTCGCGAATCCCGGCCGGATCCACCTCGGCCAGGTCGGTGTCGTCCCAGTGCATCGTGCCCTTGTCCGCGTGGTACAGCGCGGCCAACAGGAGCGCGAGCGTGGTCTTCCCGGACCCGTTCTCGCCGACCAGGGCCACCGTCTCGCCCCGGCGGATCACCAGATCGACGCCGCGCAGCGCCGACTCCGCACTCCCCGGATAGGCGAAGTAGACGTCCCGCAGCCGGATCTCGGCGAACCCCACCGGCACCGCCGCCGTCGTGCCCGGCCGTGCGCGAGCACTCGCCTGCTCCAGGAACGCGTGATAGTCGGTGATGTACAGGGACTTCTCGTAGAGCCGGTCGACCGCGACCATCAACGTGGCCAGCGAACCGCTCGCGGTACGCACCGCCAGCACCGCCGTGCCCGCCACCGCGAGCGGCACGATCTCGGCCCGCACCAGCAGGCCCAGCGCGAGGTACGTGGCCCCCAGCGCCAGACCGGAGAGCGTCCGTCCGATCAGCCCCACCCGGACCTGCGCGTAGCCGACCCCGACCTCCGCCCGCTCCACCGTCCCGGCCAGCCGCCGGAATTCGTCCAGCAGCGGCCGCTCGGCGGTGCAGGCCCGAACCTCCGCCGCCGCCTCCCGGGCGCTGAGCAGGTCGGCGAACAACCACAGTCGCCGATACAGCGTCATGCGCCGGACCATGCCCTCGAAGCCGATCCGGGCCGAACGCAGCGCCGCCCACCCCTGCGGCGCGATCGACAGGGCCAGCAGCGGCAGCAGCACCGGATGCAACCCGGTCACCACCCCGATCCCGACCAGCAGACCCACCAGCGCGCCCAGCAGCTCGACCGCGTGCCCCAGGGCCAGTTGCGCGTGATCGATGCCGCGGTCGCGGGCCCGGGCCAGCGCGTCGTGCCAGTCCGCGTCGTCGAACGCGCCCAGGTCCGCGCCGACCGCCGCGGCGTGCAGCCGATTCTCGGCCACCCGGCGAATGCCCGGGGACAACCGCGCCTGGGTCGCCGCCACCACGGTCTCCAGCCCCGCCCGCACCGCCGTGGCCGACACCACCGCGATCACCGCCGGCAGCGCGGCCCCGACCCGCTCCGGCGCCGGCCCCGAGGCGAACAGCGCCCCCAACGCGCGCGCGGTGGCCAGCAAGGCCAGCGCCGTGGCCACCCCGGCGGCCGACTGGGCCAGTACCAGCAGCCACGTCGCCCGCCGACTCGCCGCCCGGGACAGTCGCCACACCTGCGCCAGCGCGACCGGCAGCCGGGTGAGCATCCGACCCAGGCCCGCGTTCGCCGCGTCCCCGTCGAACGGAGTGTCGTATCCCTGCCCCAACTCGTCGAACTCGCCCATCCCCGAAGGCACTTGCCCAGCCATCCCGAACCCCTCCCGGTCGACGGGTACGGTATGCCCGGGACGGGGGTGCGCTACGGGTACCGATGGGATCCGACACCCTCCGGGGCAACTCCCGCTGCCACGCCCGGCCCCGTCCGGGATCGGCGCCGCTCGGTCGGGGATCGACCCGCGACCACTCGGTCGCGATCGACGCGAGTCCGCTCAGTCCGGGATCAACCCGCTGCGCCGGGCCAGGGCCACCGCCTCGGTGCGGCGGGACGCGCCGACCTTGGCCATGATGTTGGAGACGTGCACACTCGCGGTCTTGGCGCTGATGAACAGTTCCTCGCCGATCTGCCGGTTGGTCCGGCCCTTGGCGAGCAGTTCCAACACCTCCTGCTCGCGCGCGGTCAGCAGCGCCTCGCCGGCCGGCGTCGCGTTCGGATCGCCCAACCGCGCGCGCCGCACCGCCGCGTCCACCGCGTCCCGCAGCGGCACCGATCCCAGCCGCTCCGCCGTCCCCCGCACCCGCCGCGCCAGGTCGGCCGCCTCGTCCCGGCGCCCGGCCGCCACCAGCGCCTGGGCCAGCCGCAGTTCGCTGCGCGCGCCCTCGAAGACGTTGCCGTAGTCGTACGCCCGGACCGTCTTCTCCCACAGCGCGACGTCCCAATCACCGGACACCCGCGACCACTCGGCCTCGACGCGCAGCAGCCAGGCGGTACCCTCCGCCCCGGTCCGCGGATGGCGACGGCCGGGCCAGGTCGCCGTGGTGCGGGCCAGGTCGAGGAACTCCCGTGCCGTCGCCATCTCCCGCTCCACCCCCTCGGCGTCGCCCGCGGCCCGCAGCCCGGCCACCGTGTCGCCGATCGCGGACAGGGCCAGGGCGGACAACCGCACACCCACGTCCGGGTACCGGTTGTAGTCCTCGGACAGTTCGGACACCGCGCGTCGCGCCCAGTCGGCCGCCGCGCGGGAATCACCGCGCCAGGCCGCCTCGTCGGTCAGCACCAGACCGCCCACGAGCGTGCCCATCCAGTTGAACGGCCGCCCCTCGAACAGCACCCGCGCCCGCTCCGCGGCACCGGGCTCACCGCGCCCCAGCAGCACGTACAGCTCCGCCGCCGCGACGTGGCCGAACGCCGAGGGCACCGTCGAGGGCACCTCCGCCAGGGCGTCGTCCCAGCGCCCCAGCGTGTACAGGAGCTGGGCGCGCAGATAGCGCATCTCGAGCGGATACGGGGAGGTGGTCCTGGTGCTGCTGCGGGCCAGTTCCAGGCCCTCGTCCAACCAGCGCAGGCACTCCTGGAGCAGGCCCGACTCGAACGTGCCCATGGCCAGGTTCATCAGCGCCCGCAGCTCGATCGTCGGATTCCCCGAGCGGCGGGCCAACTCGCGTGCCTGAACCAGTCGTTGGCGTCCATCGTCGGACTGCCGGCTGGACTCCAGACCGGTCAGCGAGATGATCGCGTCGGCGAGGGCGTCGTCCGTACCGAGTTCCTCGGCGACCGCCAACACCTGACGGCCGACCCGCCGGGCGGTCTCGTCGTCCTTGTAGAAGTACGCGGCCTGCACGTACGTGGCCGCCGCCCACAACCACGTGTGCGACGGCGGCTCGGCCGGGATCATCTCGAGCGCCTGTCTGCTGTACTCGAACGCGGCCTGGAGGTCGTCCACGCTCATCAGGCTGGAGGCGAGCGTGTAGCGGACGGTCACCGCCAGATCGACGTCCGCGTGCTCGCCGAGCCGATCCAGGGCGGTACGCGCGAACGCGACGGCGCGGTGCGCCTCACCGGCTCGGACCGCGGCCGCGGACGCGCGCAACATCAGCGACACGTTGTCGGTGTCCACCGACTCCCGCGCGTTCGGCACCGCGTCCCACACCTCGAGGGCCGTTTCGACCCAGCGCATCTCCTCGGCGGGCGCACCCACGCGCGCGGCGTGGTCGGCCGCCTCGATCGACGCGGTGAGCGCTCCGGGCAGGTCGTGAGCGGCCCGGTGGTGGTGTGCCCGCTCGGCCGGACTGGCGGCCCGGCGCTCCGGGGCGCCGAGCAGCTGGGCGAACACCGCATGGATCCGCACCCGTTCACCCGGCAGCAGGTCCGCGTACGCCGCCTCGCGGATCAGTGCGTGGCGGAACGCGTAGGTGTCGCCCTCGCCGGCGACCAGAAGGTGGCGCCCGACCGCCTCGCGCAGCGCCGCCTCCAACTCGTCGTCCGGCAGGTCGACGGCGTCCCGGAGCAGCCGGTGCTCGACCCGGCGCCCGGCCACGGCGGCCGTGCGGATCACCCGCTGGGCGGTGCCCGACATCTGCTCGATCCGGGTGAGCAGCACCTCGGCCAGGCCGCTGGGCACACCGCCCGCCGCGGTGTCGGTGGCGGCCCGCAGTTCCTGGGCGTAGAACGCGTTGCCCTCGGCTCGCTCGACGATGGCCCGTACGGTGTCCTCGGACAGCGGGTGGGCGTCCAGGCCGCGCACCAGGCTGGCCACGTCCTCGTCGTCCATCGGGCGCAGGTCCAGCCGCCCGACCGAGGGCAGCCGGACCAACTCGGCCAGCAGCGGGCGCAGCGGGTGCCGCCGATGCAGATCGTCCGAGCGGTAGGAGGCCAGCACGGTCAACCGCTGGTACGCGGCGCCGCCCGGGCGCTGCGGCAACAGCCGGCTCAGCAGGAAGCGCAGCAGGTCGCGGGTCGACTGGTCGGCCCAGTGCAGGTCCTCGACCACCAGCAGGACGGGAGCCGACTCGGCGAGGTCACCGAGCAGCGCCGCGACGTCCTCCAACAGCCGCAGCCGCACCCCGGAGTCCGGCATCGTGCCGGCGTACTCCGCCGCGCCCCCTCCGGCGCGCAACAGCCGCTCGACGGCCGGGTGCGCGGCCAGTACGTCGGCGTACCGCTCCTCGGCGTCCAACCGGCGCAGCACCTCGACGAACGGCAGGTAGGGCAGACCGACGTCACCGAGATCCACACAGTGGCCGGTCAACACGGTCATCCCGGCGCCGGCCGCCCGCGCGGCGGCCTCCGCGAGCAGCCGGGTCTTGCCCACTCCGGCGTCCCCGGCCAGCAGTACGGCACACGGATCACCCGCCCGCCCACGCGCCAACGCCTCGTCGAGCCGGGCGACCTCCTCGCCCCGCCCCACCAGCGCCGCATCCCAACCCACGTCAGTCACCGCGCAATCGTGACACGCGCCCGGGACACAGGACATCTCACCCCACGACCGTGTGCTGCCACGACACACCGCGGCGACCCGCGGGCCCTCCCGGGGGCGGCACGCGCGCACTCCGTGTGGGGTGAATGTCACGGATCGTGCGCGAAAAGGCCACCGCGGGCCGCGGTGGCCTTTCGTCGTGCGGGACGGGCGGGGTCGGGCGGGTCGGCTCGGTTGCGCTCCGGGCCGGTGGCGCGCCCCGAGTGCCAGGGGTGGTCGGGCTCGGGGGTGGTCGGGCTCGGGGAAGGTCGGGCTCGGGGGTGGTCGGGCTCGGGGGGGGGTGGTCGGGCTGGGGGAAGGTCGGTGCGGCGTCGGTCAGCTATTGATCGAGTAGCTGTCGCCGTAGACCTTCCACTTCAGCGGCGGGTTGAGGTCGAGGTTGCCGGCCTTGAGGAAGACGCGCTGCGCGGTGTCGACCCGGCTGGTGTCGCTGTGCGCGTCCTCGTGCTTCATCGCGACCTTGCGGGCGTCGAGGAAGGCGTTGAGGTAGGTGGTCTCGTTGCCGCCCTGGGCCGGCGGCTTGGCCTTCTTGAGCGCGTTGGCGCGGATCGAGCTGAAGCTGTCCCGGTCGCCACCGTCGCCGTGCATGACGATCGCGTCGTAGTAGATGAACTGGCCGAGTGCGCCCAGCCCGTCCGCCTTGCCGCGGTTGACGGCCGGGTTGAAGTACACGCGGTCCCGCTCGTCGTTCTGAGCCTGGCGGAAGTCGGCGTCGGCGGCGGCGGTCGCCCAGGCCTTCGTGAACGAACTGCCCAGGCCCGCGTGCGAGTCCGTGCCGTTGACCTTGCGCAGTGCGGGCAGGAACTTGGCCAGCACGTTGCCGGGCTTGCGCGCGGTGTACAACTCGACCAGGTCGAGCATGTCACCGGTGCCGGAACAGAAGCCGATGATTCCGGCCGTGTATCCGCGCCCGTCGTCGATGTCCTCGATGTACTTGTACTGCGCCTTCCAGTCCAGGGTGGAGTTCTCCGCGCTGGACACCAGTTGCATGGCGATGTCCTTCTTGTGCGGGTCGTCCAATCCGATCCGCGCGGCGGCGACCTGGGCCGCCGCGCCGGTCGAAGCCGACTGCGCGGCGTCGTTCGTCACCGCGTGGGCCAGCGGCCCGGGTACGGCGATCAGCAGTCCGGTGGCCACAAGCAGAGTCAAGCGCTTGCGGCTGCGTCCAAGGTGAGAGTGCACGTGCGTCTCCGTTCCGGCTCTACGGCCACGTTCGGGGGGCTCCGTGTCCATCCTTTGTTAGGAAAGTTTCCTAACAAGGACGAGTCACATTGAAGCACTGCCGGGATCCGCCGCCAAGGGGACCGAGGGCATCACCTGAAAACTGATGTGCCGTCATCAGGGTTGGTCACAAAGCGACCTGATGACCGATCAGGTTCGAAAGACGGTGCGCACCGAAGGGCCGTCCGACACCACGATCCGGCCCGAGCGGTCCCAGGCGGTGATCCGGCCCGCGTGTTCCCGAAAGCCGATGGTGTCGGGGGCGGCACCGGGGAAGGCTATGTTCGCGACGGCGTCGGTGTCCGTGCCCGGGTACACCGACGCCGAGCCCTCGCTCGGCACGAGCAGGTGGGCGTCCCCGGAGACGAGGACGGCCTCGAAGAGGGTGGGCACGACGACACCGGTACCGGTGACCAGAGAAGGTGGCATCGTGCCCTCCAGGGTGGACCGTTCCCGCAGGATCCATCCCGGCATGTCCCAGCGCCACTTGGCGAGTTCCGTCATCCGTTCGGTGCCCTCCCGGGTCTTGGCCAGGGCCGCGCACGAGGTCGCGGTCCGGGTCACGCCGAGGAACGACGCGGGTGCGGCGTCCTCACGCCGGACCACGCGTGGTCGCGGGGTGGTCGTGTCGAGCACTGTGATCACCCCCTGATCCAACGTCACCAGGTGTGCGCCGTCGAACGAGTCGGGGAACTCCCGTGCCGACAACGTGGCCCAGTGGCGGATCCGGCGGGTGAGCACCTCCAGCCGGTGGATGTCGCGGGACGCGCCGCGTTCGGCGACCAACAACGCGACGGCGCCGTGATCGGCGAGGACGATCCCGTGCGCCGGCACGTCCCAGCGAACCCGCTCGCGGCCGTCGGGGCCGAACAGGCGGGTACCGGCCGCGCCGCAGGCGACCAGGACGGTACCGTCGGGCAGGGCGGCGGCACTTCGGATCGGCACCCGCCCCGGGAGGTCGCCGGCGGTCACCGCGACCGGGCGGTCCCGCCGCACGCGCCCGGGTTCCTCGGGCGGACGCAGATCGACCGCGGCGAGCGGATCGGCGCGGACGCGGAGCGCGTCGAATCGACGGCGTACGCTCCCGGGCGGCGAGGCGATCACCCCGGCGGGCCGTCCCGACGCGCGGGCGAGGGCCCGGGCGGCCAGGGTGGCCAGTTCGCGATCCCAGGCGGGGTCGGCGGCCGACAACTCGGCCAGTGCGGACGTGAAGGTGTCCAGCGCGGTGCGGTCGGCGCGGACCGCGAGCGAGCCGGTTTCGGTTCCGGTTCCGGCTGCCGGCTCGGTGGCCGCGGTCCGGTCGCCGGGCTCGACCCCGCTGTCGCGCGCTTCGGTCCCGCCCACGTCCACGCCCACGTCCGCGTCCGCGTCCGCGTCCGCGTCCAGGAACGCCACCACCGCGGGCCTGGCCTGCTCGATCGGCGCTTCCGTGGCAAGGTACGCCAGCAGCCGTGCTCCGATCTTGCCGCCCTGTGCGATGCCGGCCGTCACGTCGGCGGCCACCGCCGGGCGCAGGTCGCGGTCGGGCCAGGCGGCCTCGACCGCGCCCAGATGGTCGCCGATCGCCTGGCAGGCCGCGACCCACTCGGCACGCAACGCGGCGGCCGTCCGCGGGTCGGTCGGCGTCAGCCGCCCGATCGCGGTCGCGAACGCGCCGTGCAGCCGCGCGAGCCGCACCGCCCGCTCCCGCTCGCCGGCGCGCCACCACAGCCCCACCACCAGGTCCGGTGCCGCCATGCGGTTCTCGGCCAGTTCGGCGGCCGCACGGAAGCGACCGTGGCGGGTGTACAGGGCCACCGCCGCGTCCGGTGAGCCGAGCAGGTCCGCGAGCGCGAACGCGGACTCGTCGATCCGGTCGTCCCGTTCGAGTCGTTCGGCCGCGTCCGTGTACAACACGCGCAGGCGCGCGAACATCGCCGGTGCGATCCGCAGCGCGGCGCCCGCCGGGCCGACCCGGCCGGCCGGCCCCAGGTCGCCGGTTCGCGGCCTCGGTACCCCGAGCGCCGGCGGAACGCGCTGCCCGTCGGCCGATGCCTCGGACAGCGCGATGGCGTTCCGCAGCGCCTGTTCGTAGCGACCGCGCTCGAACTGCCGAGCAAGGTCGCGCAGGTAGCGCTCCTGCCGGTCGACGACCAAGCGGGCCAAGGGGCTTCGCATCAGCTGCTCGGCCAGACGCGCACCGAGTGCGCCCAGGAGTCGTGCGAGCGGACGGCGGGGGCCGGTCCCGTCCCGGGACCCGCCGACGGGGGGCGCCTCCACTCCCCCGGTGCCTCGGCCGGTCCCCGCGTACCGGCCCACAGGGGCACCGCGAGAGCTTCGACGCCACAGCAGTACGGCCGACACCAGGACGGCACCGAGCAGCGCGATCGGGGCTCGGCCGTCGGCCACCGTGCCGAGCGCGGCGACGGCGCCACCGACGACCAGGGCAACGACCCCGACCGAGGCGACGATCCCGAGGAAGGCGAACGGTTCGCGCCCCGCGTGCGGCAGCGACCGCGCGGAGCCTGACCCGAACCTCGCGAAGGCTCGCCCGAACCCTGCCGAACCGCGCCCGCCGACACGGGGGTTCGCCAACTCGGCCGCGACCCGTTCCGCCCGCTCGTCGCGCCGGCCCACCCCCGCCCGCGCCCGCAGGTCCGGAGTGGTTTCCGGAGCCGGCTCGATCGGGACCTCGGGGCGGGCCTCGACCGCGTCGAGCGCGGGCAACCACCGGATCGGCAGCCCGTCGACGCGCAGCCACGACGCGGGAGTCAGGACCGGCAACCCGGCCAGGGCGACGGTGACCCGCCGCCCGCCGAAACGCCGCACCAGATGTCCCCGGTCACCGGGTCCTGACTGCAAGCCCGGTTCCACCAGGGCCTGATCGAGCAGGCACAGCGGCGTGCCGGGTGCGTGCTCGGCCCGCACGACACGCTCCGCGCCGAGCCGCAACAGCCAGCGCCCGTCCGGCAGCGCGTACAGCCGAGCACCGGGGTCCCACAGGGCCAACACCCGGGCGGCGGCCTCGTCCCGCCCCAGGACCGGCACGTCCAGAAGGAATCCGGCGGCCCGCACCGAACCGCGATACCCGGTCGCGCCGCGGCCCGGCGACCCGTCGGGGGTCCCGTCCGGCGTCCCGTCCGGCGGCCCGTCGGGGGTCGCGCACGGCGACCCGTCCGGCGTCTCGTCTCGCGTCGCGCCCGTCATACCGCCGCCAAGGTCGCCAGGACCCGACCGGTCACCGGGTGGCCGACCGTGATCCGCCCGGTCCGGTCCCGCATGGCGATCAGCGGCAGCGTCGGATGTACCGTCAACGGGTCCGTCGCGCCGGACCAGGCGCCCAGCACCCGATCGCCGTCCGAGGTGTGCGCGCGCACCAGCTCATCGTCCGCCGACGTGCTCACGAGCGCGGCCCTGCCGTCCTCGACGACCAGACCGATGGGTCGCACCCCGAGCGGAACGTGCAACACCTGCTCCGGGGCGTCCGGCGCGGTGTGGATCCGCCACCTGGTCGGATCCTCGGCGCACCACCCGAACGCGCCGCCGCCCAGCAGGTGATCGGTGACGTCCACCGCGGTGATCGGCCCGGCGCGGCCGGTGAATCGCAGATGCCGGGTGCCGGTCGGCGCGGTCATCAGCGGTTCGTCCCGGAACGAACCGACAGCCGGCGCGATCGAGACCTGCTCGATCCGGACCGGCGACTCCCCCGCGCGCAACCGCCACCACGCACCACCGATCCGCCAGAGCACCGCGCCCGGTACGTGTAGGACCGGCCGGATCGGATCGTCACCGGTCATCGCGCCCGGGTCCGGGTCCAACCCCTCGATGGGCCCACCGATGTCCTCCGCCTCCCACCACGGCCGCCCGATCACGTGTACGGCGAACTCCCCCCGGGAGAGTGTCACCACGATCAGTCGGCGGCCCCACCAGGACGCGGCGTGGACGGCGCCGCGGAAGCCGTGCCGGGTCGGTCGGCCCAACGGTCGCCCGTCGGTGGGGATGTACACCGAGAGCAGCTCGCCCGGTCCCTCGCCGCGCATCAGCAGGTATCGCGACCCCCCGGTGAACGCGGGCAGTCGCACCGGACCCACCGAGGGCCGCGGTGGGGTCGACTCGATCGCGGCGAACTCGCGTCCGCGCAAGGCCCGGACCGCGATCTCGGGTGCGGGCAGGGGGAGTTCCACGGCCGCGCCGGCGATCGACACCAGGACGCGCGACGCGCCCGCGGCCGTCCATCCGGCCTCGCGCGCGGTGATCACCCGACGTCCCGTGGTGGTGGTACCCAGGATCCACACCTCGTCGGCGGCGTCCGCCTCGGCCACGCGCTCCGCGACCTGCCCGGGTGTGGGTGGCCGGCCCGGGCGGATGCTCAGCCAGGAGCGCAACATCCGACGCAGATCACCGGTGAGCCGGGTGCCCGGATCCGTGCCGAGCACTTCGACCACCAGGTCCATGTCGCGCGCCTGGGCCTTCGCGGCCAGCACGATCAGGCAGGCGAGTTGCACCAGACGCGGCGCACCGGCCTGGAGCGGTCCGGCGTCGATCAGCACCACCACCCGACCGGTCGGTCGCGGGTCGACGAAACCCGGTTCCAGGTAGAGCAGTTCGCCGGACGCGGCGTGGCGCAGGAACTCCGTCCCGCACTCCTGGGCCCACAACCACTCGGATGCGAGCAGCCGCTCCGGATGTCCGCGTCGGCTGATCCCGCCATGGCCCGCGAACTCCCCGGCCGGAGCGGCGCCGGGTTCGGCCGCCGACAACATCGTGTCCAGTCGTCGAATCATCGGCCCCAACGCGGTGCCGAGTTCGGGGGTGAGTGCGCGCAACGGACCGGCCCAGGGCGCGAGCGCGTCCGGCAGCCTCACCTGCCGCCGCCGGCCGCCAGGGTCGCCGGCGCGTCCCGATCCGCCGCGCCGGCGGGCATGGGCGCCACGAGAACTCCGTCCGGCAACAGGACCACGAGGTCGCGGGAGCCCAGCGCGAGACGCCACAACTCGGCCGAGGGCGCGGGCCGCATCGTGGTGGGCGTCAGGGCCTCCCCGTCCCACCCGAGATAGCGCAGCCCGTCCGGCCGGGGCAGGTCCTCGCCCACGACGACCAGCCAGTCCCGATCTCCGACGGCACGCAGGACGTCCCCGCGCTCCAACCGCTCGACGACCCGCAGCGCGAGACTCGGCACGGCCGAACCCCGGGCCAGGACGGCGGCGACCGGAAGCGGCGGTTCCCGGGGATGCCACGCGGGCGCGGCGGGGCCGGCCGCGAACGGCTCGTCGAACGGCTCGTCGCGTGGACCGGAGGCGGTCGCAGGCGCGGGCCCGGCCGGGTCCCGGGGGCCGATCCCCTCCGCAGGGCCGGCCGGGTTCATCCGCCCTGGTGCCCGCACGGGCCCACCCTCCGGGTGCCTTGCCGGCTCGGCGGCGTCCGTCATCACGACCCCACAGCCGCGACCAACCGCTTGCGGATCGAGGCCAGTTCCGCGCCGAGGTCGGGTGTCGCGAAACCGGCGTCGATCTCGCGCAGCACCGCGTCCAGCCGCAACCTCCGGTCCTTGTCGGCCGGTTCCGTCCCATATCGGTCCAGCAGGGCCCGGCCGGTGGCCACGAGGCGCAGTGCCCGGGCGGCGCTGCCCCGCGAGTACTCCTCGGCGGCATGGAACAGGCCCCGGTTGGCCGCGTCGCCGATCAGGTCGGCCAACACCTCGCGCGCCGCCGTCTGCGCGGCCGGGTCCGGCGCGATCAGCGGCAGCGTCCACAGATCGCCGGCCTCCGCGACCACGCGCCCGTCCAAGACGGCGGCCGAGGCCACCAGCTCGTTGCGAGCGCACCGCCCGCCGGTCGGTGATCGGTACGCCCGCCGCCCGCATGCGCCGGATCGCCGTGGCCAACACCGGTCGGACCGCACCGAGTTCGCAGGCGAGCGCCGTCGCCGCAAGGCGGTCGAGCCCGGCCCACGCGTGCGGGGCCGGCACGTCGGGCCGAGCGGCGCGGGTGTCGCCCTCCTCCAGCAGTTCCTCCAAGCGCGCGTCCGCGACCGGTTCGACGAACACCCGGGCCAGGAACCTGTCCGCGAAAGCGGCCGGCGCGGGATCCTCCGGAACGTGGTTCGCGGCGCCGACGCACACCCGCAGGGGCGTCGCCCGCACGGTTGCGCCGCGCCGGGAGACGCGTTCGTTGAGCAGCCCGAGCAGCGTGTTCAGGATCGCGGTGGAGCCGAGGAACACCTCGTCCAGGAAGGCGATCTCCGCCTCCGGCAACATGCCGGCCGTCTCGATCTCGACGACGCCCTCACGCAGTCGGCGCAGGTCGACCGGGCCGAAGATCTCGTTCGGCTCGGTGAATCGGCCCAACAGGTACTCGAAGCAGCGCCCGCCGAGCTGCTCCGCGATCCGGCGCACCGCCGACGACTTCGCCGTCCCGGGTGGACCGACCACCAGCAGGTGTTCACCCGCGACCGCGCACAGCGTCACCACCTCGGCGACCACCTCGCGATCGACCAGACCCACCCGCGCGGCGGCCAACGCCGCCCGCACCGCGAGCGCGTCCTCCCCCCCTGCGTCGACTCCGAGACGATCATCCGCGAAGTCTATGCATCAAGCCTCGCGCGCACATTCGCGTTTCCGAAGCGCCGCGTCGGAGCCGGCCAAGCCGCGCCCAAGCCGCGTCGGAGCCGCCGATGCGCGGCATCGAAAGCGCCGCATCGCCCGTCCCGACGGGTCGGAAGCCGGCCCGAGCCGGTGCGGCCTTCACCCCGTCGCCGGGTCGGACTCCGGGCAGGGCGCGAGTCGATGCGAGCGCCCCGACAACCCGTTGGACCCGATGTCGGCCGGTATGCGGCGACGCGCCCGTACCGTTGCGGCGAGGTCTCGAATCGGACGGGTAACCGGTTGATTACGGACTGATTCGGATCCGATGGCAGCCAACCGCGCCGTCGCGTGGCAGCATCGTGGCATGGACGAGCATCCGCAGCCCGAAGACGAGCCCGAGTGGCTCGACCACGACGACTTCGAGCGGCTCTTGGCCGAGGTTCTCCCGGACCCCAAGCCACAGTTGCCACCGCTCGCCGACAAGCGGGTCTACGAGCGCGCCGGCCGAGGCGACACCGGCAGTTGAGCGACCCGGTCGGCCCGAGGCCGCGCAGGCGCCCGAGACCCGGGCGTCCGACGTCGGCCCGGCCGGCCGGCGCGGTTCATCGGCGGAACCAGGCCGAGTCTTTTACCGCGCGGGAGAGTTCGGCCTGATCCAGGGGCGGCGCCGCCAGCGGCGGGCCGTAGGTCGTGCCACCGACGATGCCGGCGGTGACGCGGATCTCGATGCTCCGGCCGTCCGCGCGGGTCACGCTCGCGCCGAAGCCACCGGTCGACCGGTGTCCGGCCCCGGGTTCCTGCTGGTTCGGCGGCGAGGTCCAGGTCTTGAGCAGCGAACCGTCGGACAACGTGTCGTTCACACACTCCGTGTTCGGCGCGACCACGCCCAGGTCCGCGCACCAGTCGTGCGCCCACTCGTCCGCGATCGTCGGGGGCCGCTGATCCGCGTTCACCTTCGGGTCGTACACGGTGACGTCCAGCCAGCCGGTGCGGCCGTCCCGGCTGACCAGGTAGCGCCCGGACAGCGGATTGGGCGTGTAGAGCGGCGTGTTGGTGAACGCCTCCTTGCGCACCGCGCCCACCTCCGGCCGCAGGAACGTCGCGACGAGGGCCTCCGCACCGGGTGTGCCCGGCCCCCCGCCGAAGGTCGCCTCGGCGTCCGACGACGCGGTGGTCGGCGGCCGAGTCGACTGGGGCAGGCTCGTCGCCGGGAGCGGAGTGCCGTCCGTCCCGACCGGGGACGGGCTCAGGGACGCCTCGCGCGAGTCGAGCGGCCCCGGCGACCCGTCGGCGGGATCGGATCCGTTCCGGAGCGGAGTGCGGTGCGCCGAGGCGGATGCGCCCGCGTTCGTGGCCATGCCCCGCGGGCCGGCCGAATCCGCCGGCGGGGGCAGCAGGGTGCCGCCGCCGATCACGGCGACGACAGCGGCGCCGGTCCCGACCGAGGCCAGCACGCGCCGGCGCCGACGCCGGATCCGGGCCGCCTCGCGAAAGACCTCGTCCACCCCGGCAGCCCCGGGGAGGCTCGGTGGGCCCAGGCCGCGGACCGCCTCCTCCAGCAGTCCCCTCATATCGCGCTCCCTCACAGCCGTGCCTCCTCCGGTAGCGCCGCGCGAATGCCGGTCGCGGGCAGTGCGTCGCCGAGGGCGACCCGCAACGTGCTCAGCCCGCGCGCGCTCTGACTCTTCACCGTGCCGGCACTGACCCCGAGGATCCGGGCGGTCTCGTCGACGCTCAGGTCCTCCCAGAAACGCAGCACCAGCACCGCGCGTTGGCGCGGGGACACCGCGGCCAGCGCGGCGCGCACCGCCAGTCCCAACTCCGTGTCGGGGCCGCCGACCGCGGCCTGATCGGGCAGCACGTCGTGCGGATGCTCGCGGCGCCAACGCCGGCGGCGCGAGGAGATGAACACGCTCATCAGCGTGCGCCGGGTGTACGCCTCGATGTTGTCGATCCGGTCCAGGCGTCGACCCGCGAGCACGACCTTCACCAGCGTCGACTGCACGAGGTCCTCGGCCTCGTGCGCGTCACCGCACAGCAGGTACGCGCTGCGCAGCAGCGGCCCGCGCCGCGCGGCGATGAACTCCCGGAGCGGTTCGTCCGCAGGTGCCAACTCCCACCCCTCTCACCCGCACGGCTCGCACCGAACGGCCCTCGTCTACGAAGAGACTCGGCACCGCTCGGGGGTTGCACGCCCGGGTGAGATTTCCGGAGGGCGCGCCACCGGGGGGCTGGGGCGGCGGGCGGTGTCGGCGGGCCTTACGCGTCCGCACCGGGGGGCGGCGTCGACGGGCGGCGTCGGCGGGCGGCGTCGACGGGCGGCGTCGACGGGCCTTACGCGTCCGCCGGTGAATCACCCAGGGTGATCGGGAGTTCACCGTAGCCGCGCAGCAGGAGGCGATCGTGCCGGGTCGCGCCCGGCGCCCGGGTCAGGGCCGGGAACCGGTCGAGCAGGCGCTCGAAGGCCACCTCGGCCTCCAGCCGGGCGAGCATCGCGCCGACGCAATAGTGGATGCCCGCCCCGAAGCTCAGCGGCCCGTTCTCGACCCGCCACGGATCGAACCGCTGCGGTTCGTGATAGCGCGCGGGATCGCGGTTGGCCGCGCCGATCAGCACGAGCACCTCGCCGTGGCGCGGCAGCGCCCGGCCGCCGACCGCCAGGCCGTCCGTGAGCGCGATCCGCGAGGTGAGCTGGATCGGCGAGTCGTGGCGCAGCACCTCCTCGACGAAGGAGGCCATCGGCAGCGCGCGTCGGGCCAGCGCGGTGCGTACCCCCGGGTGCGCGTCCAGCAGCGCGAGGCCGTTGCCGAGCAGGTTGGTGGTGGTCTCGAATCCGGCCACCAGCAACAGCACCAGGTTGGCGATCAGTTCGGCGTCGGTGATCGCCTGCTCCGGGTCCTCGTCGCGCAGCCGCACCAGCGCGCCGATCAGGTCCTCGCGCGGCACGGCCCGGCGCTCGGCGACCAGGTCCTCGAAGTATCCGGCGAGTTCGTGCGCGGCCCGGTCCGCCGCACTCAGGTCGAGTTCACCGGACATGAACTCCAGCGCCTCGGTGAGATCATGGGCCGGGCCCCGGAGGCGGAAGCGGTCCGCCTCCGGGACGCCGAGCAGTTCGCAGATCACCCCGACCGGCAGCGCGAAGGCGAACCGGTCCATGAAGTCGACGGGCGCGCCGTCCCGCCCCGCGTCGGCCATCCCGGCCAGGAGTCGGTCCACGGCGCTCTCGACGGCCGGTCGCAGCGCGGCGATTCGGCGCGCGGTGAACACGGCCGCGATCGGCTTGCGCAACCTGGTGTGCACGGGCGGGTTGCTCTGCAGGATCGAGCGGCCGAGCAGTCCCCAGGACGGCGGTTCCTCGGTCCCGCCGAACACGGCCGCGGTCAGTTCGCGGTCGAGTACGCCGAAGTCCCGGTCGCGCAGCACCCGATCGGCCTCGGCGTGGCCGGTCACCACGACGAACGTGTCGCTCACCCACAGCACGGGGCCGAGCCGGTGGGCCTGTTCGTACAGCGGGTAGGGGTCCGCCCGGGTGTCCGGTGCGGTGAGTTGAGCCACGATTGCGGATGCGTCCACGAGCAGGCCTCTCGTCCCCGTCGCCGGCCGGCCCCGAGTCCGGGGCCGGCCGCCTGTCATCGGGTCAACCGTGCGGAACGGGCCCGGAGTTCCCGTCCCGCACGGGCGAATCACGCGGCGTGCCGAGGGGCACTGCTCAGGCGGTCGATCGGTCCGCCTCCACGCCCAGGACGAACTCCCGTATCGCCGCGCCGATCTCGTGCGGCGAGTCCTCTTGGACGTAGTGGCTGCCGGCGACCGTGACCTCGCGCTGATGGGGCCAGCTTCGGGCGAACTCCAGGGCACGGCCGACCAGGATGGCCCCGGGTTCGGCGGAGATCAGCAACTTGGGGATCGGGCTGTGCGCGAGCCACCTCCCGTATTCCTCCACCGTGTTCGCGACATCGGCGGGGGTTCCGTCGATGGGCAGTTCGCGGGGGAAGACCAGGGTGGGCACGCGGGACTCGCGGGTGCGGAACGGCGCACGGTAGGCATCCATCTCGGCCTCGTCGAGCGTGCGCAGGATGCTCTTGGGCAAGACCGTCTCGATGAAGAAGTTCTGGTCCAGGACGAGTTGTTCGCCTTGGTCCGAACGCATCGCGCGGAACAGGGTGTCCCGCCCCGGCGGGAAGTCCGACCACAGCCGGGGCTGCACGATCGCCTCCATATAGGCGATGGCACGCACCCGGTCGGCGTGCCGGCGGGCCCAGTCGAAGCCGAGCGCGGAGCCCCAGTCGTGCAGCACGAGGGTGACCGGGCCGGCGGGCAGTACGGCGTCGAACCAGGCGTCGAGTCGGCGGCCGTGGTCGGCGTATCGATAGGCGCCGTCGGGTGCGGCGTCCGAGGCGCCCATGCCGATCAGGTCGGGTGCCAGGCAGCGTCGTCGGTCGGCGAGGTGCGGGATCACATTGCGCCAGAGGTAGGACGAGGTCGGGTTGCCGTGCAGGAAGACCACGGGGCCGGGGCCGGTGTTCGGGTCGTCGTCGGCCTTGCCGGTGTCGGCGCTCGGGCCGGTGTCGACGTAGGACATGTAGGCGTCGAGTACCCGGATCCGGCGGCGCGGGTGCGGGTCGCGCGCGGCGATCGCGGGGAGGGTGGTCGACTCGACGTGGGAATGGGACATGGCTGACTCCGATTCCGCTCGGTGGGGCCGAGCGCGCCATGGGTGGGTGGTGGGTAGTGGTGGGTGATGTGGGCCGGGTCCGGACGGGGGCGGGGCCGGGCCGTCGGGCGCGGCGTACCCGTCAGCCCGCGGCGGGGGCGGAGGCGAGCACGGTGGCGAATGTGACGGCCTTGAAGCGCTCCAACGGCGCGGGGTCGCGCTCGACCTTCATCCGCAACATCGCGCCGTGCCAGGACGCGAGCAGGTAGTCGGCCAGGTCGAGCGGCGGCAGCCCGGTACGGATCTCGCCGGCCGCTTCGGCCTCGGCGAGGCACCGCGCGAACGGCTCGCGCCATTCGGCGAAGATTGCCACCAGGCGCTCGCGGATCACCTCGCTGTGCTCGGTCGAATCCACGCTGGTGTTCCCGATCAGGCACCCGTCCCGCCACTCGCGGCCGGCCAACCTCTCGGTGACGACGTCGAAGTACGCGCGCAACCGCTCGATCGGCGGCCGACTCCCGTCCTCCAGCGTCGCCGCCACGATCGTCCGCACGTCCGCGAAGTAGCGATCCAGCACGGCCAGGCCGAACGCCTCCTTGGAGGCGAAGTGGTTGGAGAACGACCCCAGCGGCACGCCCGCACCACCGGTGATGTCCCGCACACTCGCCCCGACCAGCCCCAACCGACGCACGGTCTCGGTCCCCGCGTCCAGAATCTGTTCCTTCTTCGATGCCCTCGCCATGACTCCAATATGGACGACCATATTGCTCCTGTCAACGCCTTCCGACCCACACGCCCCACAACACTCGCCGCGGCCGGGGTGGGCGGCACGGGCGGCCCCGGTGGGCTGGGCGAAATGGGCGGCCCGCGCGGGTAGACGGCACGGACGGCAGGGGCGGTGCCGGTGGGGTGGGCGGAATGGGCCGTGCGGGCGGGGTGGGCGGCGGCAGTTGGCGGAGCGGGGCAGCAGGTGGGCGTGCGGTGCAAGCCACGCAGACGGTCGGGGTGGGCAGGCGGGGTCGGCGGTGAGCACTGCGGAGCAGCACGGGGCGGGGCGGGCGACACGGGCGGTGCCCAATCGGTGGGCGGGTGGCACCGCCGACACAAACGGGCGGTACGGACGGCCGGCACCGTTGCCTGGGCGACTTGGGTGGTCGGCGCGCGGCGTGACGGCACATGGCGCGGGTGGTCGGCGCATCGGCGGGCGCGGGCGAGCGGCGGGCGCACGCGAGCGGCGGGCGCAGGCAGCGTGCCGGGCGGGAGCGGACACGCACCGAGCGGCGAGCGGCAGGCTCGACGTGGGCGGTCGGCACAGACGCACGGGCAACGCGGACAGTTGACCCGGCCACACGGGCAGCGTGCCCGGTCGGTGCCGTGGCACGGGCGGCGCGGGCGGGCGGCGCGGGGGAGCTGGAGACGCTCGGGGTGGTAGGGATTGGCGCGCCCGGGTGGGTGGTCGGCGCGCGGCGCGGCGGCACATGGCGCGGGTGGTCGGCGCATCGACGGGCGCACGCGAGCGGCGGGCGCAGGCAGCGTGCCGGGCGGGAGCGGACACGCACCGAGCGGCGAGCGGCAGGCTCGACGTGGGCGGTCGGCACAGACGCACGGGCAACGCGGACAGTTGACCCGGCCACACGGGCAGCGTGCCCGGTCGGCGCACTGGGATGAGTGGTCGACGCGGCGACACAAGAGGTGTGGCGGACGGCGGGCTCGGTATCGGCGGTTGGCACGGGCGGCGTGGGCGGCACAGACGGCGTGGGCGGGCGGCGGGCTCGGTATCGGTTGGCACAGCGGCATGGGCGGCGCGGGCGGCGCGGGGGATGTGGACACCCTCGGGGTGGTGGCGGTTGGCGCACTCGGTGTCGGTGGTTGACGCGCGCGGCGCGACGACACTTGGCGCGGGTGGTCGGTGCATCGGCGGGCGGCGCGCTGGGGTCAGTGGTCGGCGCCGCGGCATGGGCGGCGTAGGCGAATGGCGGGCTCAGCGGCGCGGGCGGGTGGCGTGCTGGAGTGGGAGTGGACCCGCACCGAGCAGGGGTGGCAGGCTCGGCGTGGGCGGGCGGCGCGGTGGCACGCGACGCGGGTGGCACGCGGCGCGGGCCGGCGGCGGGCTTCGGGGCGGTTGGTGTGCGCGCTCGTGGGTAACTCGCACGTTCGCGGGTGATTCGGTCTCGGTCCGGGCGTGCCCGGGATCTCCAGCCGGTGGGTCGTGGCGCACAAGGCGGGGCTGCCGAGCGCGGAGGGCGCGGCTGACGCGGCGTTACCACTCGGGCGCCTCGGCGAAGGTGGTGTCGGTGGCGGGCCTGGTGGTGGGGATGCCGCGCCGCGCGGATCCGCGACGGTGGCGGGTCCGCGACGGTGGCGGGTCCGCGACGGTGGCGGATCCGCGGCGGTGGCCGCGGGCGGAGCAGCCGTGGTCGCGATGTGGTCAACTCGCGGTTCGTACCCGGGAGACCCGGGCTGCGGCGGCTGGGGCCACGTGTTCGGTGAAGAGTTTGGCGACCAGCTCGCCGCGGCTGGCGACGCCGACCTTGGCCAGGACGGACTTGATGTGGTCGCGCACCGTGTGCTTGGAGATGTGCAGTCGGCGGGCTATCTCGTCGGTGGCCAGGCCGCCCGCCACCAGGCGGGTGATCTCGGCCTCGCGCCCGGTCAGTTCGTACGCCTCGACGATGATCGCGGCCACTTCGGAGGCCGGGGCCGCCTCGATCATCACCACCGTGAAGGGGTCGTCGCCGCTCAGCCGGGACGCGTGGCACACCAGCCAGCGGCCGGCCCGGGTCCGCACCCGCACCCGACCGGTCCCGGCCGCCGCCAGCGTGGCGATCCACATCGGCATCGTGGTGTCCGGGGCCTCGCCGGCCACACTCGCGATTCGCTCGCGGGCCTGCTCGTTGGCCGAAATCAGGCGTCCGGCGCGGTCGAAGAGCAGTACGCCGGTCGCCTCGTCGGCGCCGGCCACTGCCTCGACGGTGACCTCACCCGGTCGCAGGAAGCCGCGCAGCCGCCCGGCGAGCGGCGCCGACAGGCCCGCGACCAATTCGGTGTCGGCGGCGGTGAAGGCCGGCCGATCCCGGTCCCGGAACAGGCTCACGCTGCCCCACGGCCGACCGGCCGTCCGCAGCACCGCACGCAGTTCGTCGCCGAACCGGCGCGGGCGCAGGTACGCGTCGTAGAGCGGACTGGCCTCGGGCCGATCACCCGTGCTCTCGCGCAGCGCCGCCGCCGGAACCCGGGCGTCCACGAGGGTACGGAACGCGTTGATCGTGTCCGGGTCGGCCTCGCTGGTCCAAAACGCCGCGCAGCCACCCGCGTCGATGTTCTCCACCCGGATCGGCGCGGCGATCAGCCCGGTGAGCGGATCGGTCGCGCGCCACACGGCGGCGTCGAACGGAACCAGGCGCCGCAGCCGCACCGACGCGGTCGCGAACAGCGTGAGCGCGTCGGGCGCCTCGGCGGCGCGGGCGAGCAGTTCGTCCCGCTTCCAGCCGTCGGTGTCGGGTCGGCGGGTCATCGGCGGTTCCGTTCACTGTCGGGTACATCGGGCGGAGGCGGCGAAGGCCCGGGGAGGGGTACGAAGGCCAACGCCGCCATCGGGTCGGTAGGTCGGTGCGCGCCTGTGCGCTGCGGGTCCGGCGGGTCGATGGGTCGGTAGGTCGGTGCGCGCCTGTGCGCTGCGGGTCCGGCGGGTCGGTAGGTCGGCACGCCGGCGGGGTCACCCCTTGGCGAAGGCGTCAACCCCGGGAATCAGCAGAAGCTTCCCCGTCGTTCGGCGGCTCTCCAGGTCCTCGTGCGCGCGGCGCGCCTGCGCCAACGGGTAGCGGCCGCCCACGTGCGGCCGCAGCGCGCCGGACAGCGTGCGCTCGAACACGTCGCGTGCCCGGGCGAGCAGTTCCGCGCGGTCGCGGAGGTAGTCGGCGATGCCGGGCCGGGTCAGGTACAACGAGCCCGCGCCGAGCAGGCGGCCGGTGTCGAAGTCCCGTACCGGCCCGCTGGCCCCGCCGAGCAGCACCATGGTGCCGCGGGTACGCAGGCTCGCCAGGCCGCCGTCGAAGGTCGCCGCGCCGACTCCGTCGTACACCACGTCCGCGCCCCGCCCGTCGGTGGCCTCGCGGACCCGCTCGGCGAACCCGTCGTAACCGAACACGAGATCGGCACCGGCCGCGCGCGCCCGGGCGTGCTTGGCCGGGTCGGACACCGTCGCGATCACCCGCGCGCCCCGGGCGACCGCGTACTGGGTGAGCAGTCCGCCCAGGCCGCCCGCCGCCGCGTGCACCACGACGGTCTCGCCCTGGCGCACCCGGTGGGTGTCGTGGGTGAGGTAGTGCGCGGTCATCCCGTGCATCAACACCGAGGCGGCCGATTCGGCGTCCAGCCCGTCCGGGATCGGCACCACACGATCCGCGGAGACGACGACGCGCTGCGCGTAGCCGCCGTACGCGGTGGTCACCGAGCCGTCCATGGCCCAGGCCACCCGGTCGCCGACGGCGACGCCGGTCACGTCGGGACCGAGTTCGGCGACCGTGCCGGCGCCCTCGACGCCGGGGACGAACGGCGTGGGTACGGCGAACACGCCGCGGCGCTGGCTGATGTCGATGAAGTTGACCCCGCTCGCGGCCACGTTCACCAGCACCTGCCCGGGGCCGGGACGCGGTTCGGGGTGGGTGTGGACGGCGGTCAGTACCTCGGGGCCACCGTATTCGGTGGCGATGACGGCTTGCATGGCGCGTACTCCTCGGCCGGGTCGATGCGGACGTCGTCGATCCTGCGCGTCCCGGCCGCGCGCGCCCATCCCCCAGGTGAGGGATGTGCGGTGGCTGGGCGCGGGCGGAGAGTGGCCCGGGTCGATGCCCGGGGCTCGATGGTCGAGTACACCCCGGCGGCAGCGCGGACGAGGAGCACGGTCGTGACGACGAAGCAGGCGACGCCGCACGGGAGTCCCGGGGACGCGGGGCCGGTGCCGGTGCCGGTGCCGGTCCGGACGGCAGCGGAGCCCGGTGCGATTCGCGGGGAGGGGATTCGGCTCGGACTGCTGGGCGGACCCTCGGTGTTCGGGGTCACCTCGGCCGGGGTCGCGCTGCCGGACGTGGGTCGCGCGCTGGACGCCGGGCCGACGACCGTCGGCTGGGTGCTCACCGCGCACGCGCTCGCGCTCGGCATGGGGACGGCCGTGTTCGGCCGGCTCGCGGACGCGCGCGGCGTGCGGTTCTCGCTGTCGGCGGGCGGCGCGCTGCTCGGGCTGGGCATGGCGGTGTGCCTGGGCGCGCCGAACCTCGGTGTCCTGGTCGCCGGTCGGGTCCTGGCGGCGGCCGGTTCGGGGGCGATGGTCTCCGCGGCGCTGGCGCTCGCGGTGGCCGCCGATCCGGCCCGGCGGGCCCGGATCCTGGGCGGCTTCGGCGGCACGATGGCGGTCTTCGGGGCCGGCGCCACCCTGATCGGTGGCGTGGTGACCGAGTGGATCGGCTGGCGGGCCACGCTCGTACTGCCCGCGCTGTCCCTGCCGGTGATCGCCCTGTGCCTGCCGCTGATCCGCCGCGCCGGAACCGGTTCGCGCCGTGCGGTGGACGCGGTGGGTGCCGGGCTGGTCGCGGTCACGGCCACCGCATCGCTGGTGCTGATCCAGTCCCCCACGCTGTCCCTGGGCACGCCGGCGGTGTCGGCCCTGGGCGCCGGCGCGGCGCTCGCCCTGGGCACGCTGACCTGGTGGACCCGGCGCCGACCGCACGGTTTCGTGCCGCGCGCGCTGATCGGCGACCGCACGATCGTGCTCACGGCGGTGATGGGGATCGGCGTGTTCGGCGCGCTGTTCTCGGTGATGTACGCGGCGCCGCAACTGCTGGTCCGGGAGTACGGGTGGAGCGTGCTCCAGGTCGGCGCGGCGCTGCTGCCCGGCGGCCTGATCGGCTTCGTGCTCGCCCGTCGGGCGGTGGGATCACACGGGCGCGGGTTGTTCGCGGCGACCACGGCGGCGGCCTCGGCGGGCCTGCTCGCGGTGGGCCTGAGCTCGGGCGCGGCGGTGATCGTGGTGGCCGCGTCGCTGTGCATCGTGGCCTTCGCGGTGAGCCAGGTCGTCACCACCGGGCGGGTCGCCACCCTGGTGGACCCCGCCGTGCGCGGCGGCGCGGTCGGACTGCTCAACCAGGTCTACTTCGTCGGCGGCGGGATGGGCGCGGCGGCGGTCGGCGCGCTGTCCGAGACGATGCACCCGGCGCGGGCCCTGGCCCTCGTCGCCCTGCTGCCACCACTCGCGGCGAGCGCGGCGCTGTGGCCGACGGGGAAGACCGGGCGCGCGGCCTCGGGAGGATGACGCATGCCCCGGCAACGACCAACCCGAAGGGGTTGTTTCGCCACAACCGGGATTCGGGCCACGACGAACACTCGGTCCACCGCGACGGATTCGGGCCCCGAGCCCAGCTCGGACCACCGATCGGCCTTGACCGGCCGACGGGCCGACGGGCCGACGGGCCGACGGGCGTACCGCCGTTGCCTCGCGTCAGCGGGCCGGTGCCACGTTGCGTGTGAAGGAACCCGTCACATTGCCCGGGGCCTGCCAGTTGACCACGATGTACGTCTCGTACCATTTCGAGCCGCGACCGGCGGAGCGGGCCGCGCCGATCCTGGTGCTGCCCTTCCAGACCAACTGGGTGAAGTTGCCCGTGGCGCCGCTGAATCGGCCCGCCTCGAAGTCGTACGCGGCGACCTCGTCGTACCAGGCCTGCGCCGCCGCTCGGGCCGAGACCGGGCCCGGCGCGGTGCCGCCGCCCCAATAGAGCGTCTCGCCCGTGTCGGGGTCCAGCCCGCGATGTTCCTCCGAGAGTCCCTCGAAGGCCGAGATCTGCGCCGCGCGCTGCTTCGCGTAGGCGTTCAGCTCCGGATCGAACCGCGCGGCCGGCGCGCCGTGCCGACTCCGGTAGGTGTTGATCGCGGTCAACATCTCGTTCAGGTAGGCACCGTCGGTGGCGTCCGGCAGCGCGGGCCGGGCGTGCGCGGGCACGGCCGCGGCCACCACCAACAACGCCGCCGCGACCATGACTCCGAAGCGTTTGCGCACGCGTGCCCCCTCGATCCCGACCGCCGATTGCGACCGCAGGCTCAGCATGGGGTCGGGCACGGGACGGCACGGGCGACTCGAAGTGGGTTCACCCGTCCGGAGCAGGGTGAACGTGCCGGTCGGCGTGGGATCGCAAGCGGATCGGAGGCAGGTCGAAGCGGGTCGGAAGCGGGTCGGAAGCGGGTCGGAAGCGGGCTTCGGTCGCCCCCCGAGGCCCGAGAGCACGCGCGGGCGACGTCAGGTCGTCGGGGTCGTGTCGACCAGCGGCGGGACGTCGGCCGCGTTGGCCAGGGTCGACTCCCGACTGATCCGGAGTGCTCCGCGGAGCGTCGCATCCGGGCCCAACACGCCTGTGACGATGGCGGGTTGCAGGCGTGGCGTGAGCGCGCGGCGGCCGGCCAGTGTGGCGTCGACGCCGGGGGTCAGCCAGGCCTGCCACGTCGCCAGGTAGCCGCCCAGGATCACCTCGCCCGGATCCACGAGTCCCGAGATCGCCAGCACCGCCGCGCCCACCGCGCGGCCCGCGACGGCGAGCGCGTCGACCGCCCGCGCGTCGCCGGCGTGCAGTCGGCGGTCGAGTTCGGCCAGGGCGGCGTCGATCCCGTCCCGTGCGGCGAGGTCGGCGAGCCCGGCGGCGGTGGTCAGCGGCTCGGGCCCGACGTACATCGCCAGGCACCCGCGCGCGCCGCACGGGCAGTCGGGGCCGTCGAACGCGAGCGGGATATGGCCCACTTCGCCGGCCGTGCCGTGCGTACCGGTGTGGATCCGGCCGTCCACCACCAAGCCGCCGCCGACACCGGTGTCGGCCTTGATGTACGCGACGGCGTACGGGAGTTCGCCGCCCTGTTCGGCCCGGGCGTGGTACTCGGCCAGGGCCGCGACGTTCGCGTCGTTGACCACGTCGAGCGGGCAGGCGAGGTCGGGCAGGTGCGCCAGCACCAACGCGCGCAGGTCGGTCCGGGACCAGCCGAAGTCGATCGCGGCGGCAACGGTGTGGCCGGGTCCGGTCACCGGCCCCGCCATCGCGATCACCACCCGGGCGAGATGCACGTCGGGCCGGGCGCGCACCACCGCCTCGGCCCGGCCGATCTCGCGCGCGAGCACGGCGGCCGGCGGTTCGGGATCGCCGAACGGCGCGTGATGCGGCACGGACGTGCGGTGCACCACGGTGCCGGCCAGGTCCGCGGCCATCACCTCGACCCGCTCCAGGGTCACCTGTACCGCGATCGCCACCACCCGCCCCGGCACCAGGCGCAACAACCGGCGCGGCCGACCCCGCCCCCCGGTGGACGCGGAGCCGACCTCGGCCACCAGCCCGCGCCCGATCAGGTCGGCGGCCAGGCCGGTGACCGAGGCGGGCACGAGGCCGGTGGCCGTCGCGACCTCGGTTCGCGCACAGGGGCCGTGCGCGGCGATCTCGCGCGACACGAGGGCGAGATTGTGACGCCGAACCGCGGCGGTGTCGGTGGGGGCGGGGGTGTTCACCCGACCGATTCTGCCCCAGTCGAATCCGGACGCTTCCGGTCGACATCGGGCCGGTCGACATCGGGCCGGTCGACATCGGCATCGGGCGGCACCGAGGCCAAGCGGCACCGAAGCCGGCCGGCACCGTGCCTCGGCGCCACCGCGGCTTCGAGGCCGCATGGACCGACACTAATTAATTCAAGTCTTGTAATATTTACAAGCCGGGGTCGATACTCAGCCATGGACCGCTCGGGACTCGCCCCCGCGTGGGCCGCTCGACCCCTCCGCGCAAAGGATGAACCCGTGTCCAACCAGCCGCTCGTCACCACCACCCTCGGCCCCGTCCGCGGTTCGTGGCAGGGCCGGTCCGCCCGCTTCCTGGGCATTCCGTACGCCAAGCCCCCCGTCGGCGACCTGCGCTTCGCCGCGCCCGAGGCCCCCGAAGCGTGGACCGAGCCGCTGGACGCCACCGCGTACGGCCCCACCGCCCAGCGCCGCAGCTTCGGCGACGGGCCGACGATCATTCCGGAGCCCTCGATCCCCGGTGACGACGTACTCAGCGTCAACGTGTTCACCCCAAACCCGAGCGCGAACCCGAACCCGAACCCGGGCACGGACCCGGGCACGGGCACGGGCACGGGCACGGACCCGAACCCGGGCACGGACACGGGCACGAACCCGGACCGGGACACGGACAGCGACGCGAACGCCGGGCTGCCGGTCCTGGTCTGGATCCACGGCGGTGGCTTCGTCGCCGGTTCCGCCGCCAGCCCCTGGTACGAGGGCAGCGCGTTCAACCGGGACGGCGTCGTCCTGGTCTCGCTCGGCTACCGGCTGGGCATCGAGGGATTCCTGCACCTGGAGGGCGCCCCCGACAACCGCGGCGTCCTGGACTGGATCGCCGCGCTGCGCTGGGTCCGGGACAACATCGCGGCCTTCGGCGGCGACCCGGCCAAGGTCACCATCGCCGGTCAGTCGGCGGGCGGCGGCGCGGTACAGACGCTGATGGTCACCCCGTCCGCGCACGACCTCTTCCGAGCCGCGATCTCGGTCTCCGGCGCCGTGATGGAGCCGCAGAGCCGCGCGGCCGGCCTCGCCGTGTCCGAACTCTTCACCGCCCGCACCGGTCTGCCCGCGACCGCCGCCGCGCTGCGCGAAGTCTCGCACGACGAGATGCAGCGGCTCCAAGACCTGGTCACCGCGCCCGAGGAGGGTTCCCCGGCGCTGCCCGGACTGCTCCTGGCGCCGTTCACCGACGGCGCGTTGGTCCCCGAGGACGTACACGCGGCCTTCCGCGACGGTTCGGCCACACCCGCGCCGCTGATGCTCGGCGCGACCCACCACGAGTTCAACGCCGCCGCCGAGTTCGGCATGCCGGACGCCCCGATCGAGGCCGCCATGGGCATCCTCGGCTCGGTCGGCCTGCCGCCCGAGGGCATCGAGGCCTATCTCGCCCTGCACGAGGGCGCGACCCCCGCCCAGGTGATCGGCCAGGCGCTCACCGACACGCTGTTCCGGGGCGCCGCCGTCTCGATCGCCGAGGCCCGCGCGGGTCAGGAGCGGCCGACCTGGCTGTACACGTTCGAATGGCTGTCCACCGCGCCGATGTTCGGCGGCAAGGCGTTCCACTGCCTCGACCTGCCGTTCGCCTTCGACCTGCTCGCCGCCGAGGGCGCGGAGAACGCGACCGGCCCCGACGCCCCGCAGAAGCTGGCCGACGCGATGCACGGGGCCTGGGTCGCCTTCATCCGCGACCTCGACCCGGGTGCCCAGTGGCCGCGCTACACCCACGAGCACCGCGACACGATGGTGTGGGACACCATCCCGCGCGTCGTCCGCGACCCCCAGGGCGCCGAACGCGAGATCTGGAACACCCGCCGGGCACCCGCCGCCTGAGCCGAGCGACCCGACGGCCGAGCACCGCAGACCCGACGACCCGACGACCCGGGCACCCCTGCCCGACCGGCGGGTCGTCGGCGACCCACCCACTCGATACGTCGAACCCCAGGCCCCGCGCGTCCCGCGCCGGGCCCGGGCCCACGCCCGTTCCCACACCCGCCCGAGAGCGGGCTCACGCCCGGGCGTCGAGCCAGTCCGCGTAGGTCGGGCCGGCGAGCCGGGCGTGCGGGCCGGGCAGCAGGCCGCCGTTCTCGAACAGGTCGCGGTCCGGGTTGGCCGGGTCGCTCACCTCTTCGATCCGTACGTCCCGACCGCGCCGCGCCAACACCAGCTTCGCCATCTCGGCGAGGTTCTCCTCGCGCGGACCGGCGATCTCCGGGAACGGCGCCCCGGCCCGCGCCGCCGTCGGCTCGGGGTCGGTGGCCAGGTCCACCAGGCTCTCCGCGACGGCGCGCGCGGCCACCAGTTGGGTGCGCATCCTCGGCACGAAGCACACGTCGCCCTGGAGCCCCCAGTTCGCCAACTCCTCCACGAATTCGTGGAACTGGGCCGCGCGCAGGATCCGCACCGGGACCGGACCGTCCTGCACCGCCTGCTCGTGGGCCAGCTTGGCCGCGTTGTAGCCCGCGACCGACGCGTCGATGCCGATGATCGAGGCCACCACCATCCGGCGCACGCCCGCCTTGGCACCCGCCTCCTGCAGGTTGCGGGCCGAGGTGGTGAAGAACTCGGTGGCCTCGCGCTGCTCCGGCGACGGCGTGCTGGACACGTCGATGACGCACTCGACACCGGCCAACGCCGCTTCCAGACCGTCACCGCTGATCACGTCCACGCCGACCGACCGGGAGATCGGGACGACCTCGCGGCCCCGCTCGCGAAGGACCTCGACGACGTGCCGCCCGGCCCGCCCGGTCGCTCCGACGACGGCGATCCTCGAACGAGTCTCCATGGTTGTCTCCCTCTGTGAAGTCCGGCTTCCGGCTGCCCCGGTGTGCTCGACACAGCCTTGACGGACCCCGCCGGGAAAGTGTGACGGCCCTTCGGCACACGAATCGGGAAACGCGGATCGGGAAACACGGATCGAGGGCGCCCCGGGGCGATCCCGACGGGTCGGCAAAGGCCCGAGCGTGTCGGGTGATTCGGGTACGGCGGCGGGCTCGCGACCCTCGAAGGCGCACTCTCGGCTCGAAGGCGCACTCTCGGCTCGGCACCGCCGGGTCGGGGTGCGCCGGTCGGGGCAGAGCCCACGACCCCCGGCGCGAGGGGTCAGGCCGCGATCCGTCTCCCGAACAGCCCCTCGGTCTCGGTCAGTACCAACAGCCGTGCCACCACCGGGGTAACGCCGTACAGGACCAGGGTCGTACCGACCCCTCGCGCGCGCAGCCGAGCCCGCAGCAGGGCGTTCAAGCCGGCGCAGTCGCAGAACCGCACCGCGCTCAGGTCCAGCCGAAGAGCACCGGGCCGCTGGTCGAGGCATCGATCGAGGGCGAATGCGAGTTCGGGTACGGCGTCCACGTCGATCTCGCCGATCACGGTGACCACGGCCGACGAGTCGGTCAGGACGGTGGTGACGGTGAAACTCGGGCACGAGTACATCGGAGCCCTTCCTGACACTGCGAGGGCATGCGGACTTGCGGGCGCCGAGGCCCCAAGGCCCCAAGGGCGCGGCCGTGGACGACTGCGCACGGTTGTACACGCGGGCGACGTGGCCCGACGCGCAGGCGTGACCCGCGACCGCCAACCAGCGGAACGCCGTTCGGGGGAACGGGGGTTCCGCTTCCATTCACCTCTCTTGCCGGCGCCCTGTCAACGCCCGCACCCGACGAGTCGACCCAACGGCGGCCCGCTCCCCCGGCCCACGAACCGAGGCGTGGGGGGAACCGGCCATCGGTTGACCACCCGCTCCATTTGGTTGTACAACAGTAATGGTTGTACTGCTATAACGATTGGGGTGGTCCATGTCCTCCGCCGAAAGCACGGCCGGATCCCGGGACGGCGGCGGCGACGGGTCGGCCGGTCGGCGCGGGAAGGTGGTCGTCCTGGTGACCTGTTGCCTGAGCCTGTTCATCGTCGGGCTCGACAACACCATCCTGAACATCGCCCTGCCGGCGATCCGCAGCGACCTGGACGCCTCGGTGTCCCAACTGCAATGGACCATCGACGCCTACACGCTCGTGCTGGCCGCACTGCTCATGCTCGCCGGCTCGACCGCCGATCGCATCGGCCGGCGCCGGGTCTTCCAAACCGGACTCGTGCTGTTCGCCGTGGGCTCGCTCCTGTGCGGCCTGGCCCCCGGTCTCGAGTGGCTGATCGTATTCCGGGTGGTGCAGGCCGTCGGCGGGTCCATGCTCACCCCCGTCGCGATGTCGATCGTCACCAACACCTTCACCGAGCCCCGCGAACGCGCCCGCGCGATCGGCGTGTGGGGCGCGGTGGTCGGAGTGGCGATGGCACTCGGGCCGATCGTGGGCGGCGCCCTGGTCGACTCGGCCGGCTGGCGCTCGGTGTTCTGGATCAACCTGCCCGTCGCACTCGCCGCGATCGTGCTCACCGCGCTGTTCGTCCCCGAGTCCAAGGCGGCGCGCCCCAGGCGCGCCGACCCGGTCAGCCAGGCACTGGTGTTCGCGTTCCTGCTGTCCCTGACCTACGCCATCATCGAAGGTCCCGAGGCGGGCTGGTCCTCACCCCCGATCATCGCGCTGTTCACCCTCGCCGCCGGCTGCGTGGCGGGCCTGCTCCGCTGGGCACCCCGGCGCCCGGAGCCCCTGATCGACCTGCGCTTCTTCCGCAGCGTGCCGTTCGCCGGCGCGACCTTGATCGCGGTGTGCGCGTTCGCGTCGATGTCCGGATTCCTCTTCCTGAACACGCTCTACCTCCAGGACGCGCGCGGCTTCTCGCCCACCGAGGCCGGTCTGCACACGCTGCCGATGGCGTTGGCGACCGTCGTGTGCTCGCCGATCTCCGGGCGGCTGCTCACCCTGGTGGGCCCGCGCCTGCCGCTGATCGCCGCCGGCCTCACGATGGCGGCCGGTGCCGGATTGCTGGTCGGACTCGGCGAGGACACCTCCACCGCTCGATTGCTCACCGCCTACGCCCTATTCGGCAGTGGATTCGGACTGGTGAACGCGCCGATCACGAACACCGCGGTGTCCGGGATGCCGCGCGCCCAGGCAGGCGTCGCCGCCGCGATCGCCTCCACCAGTCGCCAGGTCGGCCAAGCCTTCGGAGTCGCGGTGGTCGGCGCCACGATGGCCTCCGTCCTGGGCGCCCCCGGCGCCCCCGGCCTGGCCGCCGCGACGCACACCGGGTGGTGGATCGTGGTGGGCTGCGGCGTCGCCGTGGCGGGCCTCGGTATGCTCACCACGGGCCGCTGGGCCCGGCGCACGGCCGAGCGCACGGGCGCGGAACTGATGCCCGCGGCCCCGCCCGCCGAGGCACGGGATACGACGGACGTGAGCCGATGAACGCTTCCCCCGCGCGCGACACCGCGAGCGATACCCCCGCCGACACCGCGGCACGGGTCTGGATCGGGATGCGCGCCCTGGTCGTGGAACGCCACGACCGCCGCCGCGAGGTCACCGAGGCCACCGGGCTGAGCTTCGTCCGCGTCAAGGCGCTGCGCCGGGTCGCCGCCGGTCCGCTGTCCATGCGTGAACTGGCCGCGCGGCTGTCCACCGACAAGCCCTACACGACGCTGGTCGTCGACGATCTCGAACGCCGCGGCCTGATCGAGCGCACCGTGCACCCCGACGACCGCCGGCAGCGCATGCTCACCGCGACCCCGGAGGGCCTGCGCCTGGCCCGCATCGCGCGCGGCATTCTGGACGAGCCCCCCAAGTCCCTGCGCGACCTCGCGCCCGCCGACCTGGCCACCCTGGACCGGGTGATCAGCGCTCTCGTCGACACGGACCCCACGCCACCGCACCCCCCATCCGGCGCCGGGCCCGACGGGGCGGGCTCGGCCCCGAACGAGTAGTCCCGCCCCGCCACCCGGCACCGGTCGCCCGGCTGGGGCCTTCCCGCGAACCCGGTGACGCACAGTCCCACCGCGTCGGGGTCGCGTCGCGGGTGCTGCCGGCGGACGCGGGACAGGGCGCGGCCCGCGCCGCATGCGCGACCGATGTCCCGGGGCGGGTCACCCCGACCACCCGGCCGCAGCGCCGCATCGGTCGACAACCCCCGTCGGTTCGGCCGAGCCGGCCACCGGGCAGGATGGGGTGCCATGACGCAGAAGACGGAACCCGTGTCGGCCCTGATCGTCGTCGACGTCCAGAAGGCGTTCGTCACCGGTGCCGGCGCGGTACCGGCGGCGGAGCGGGTGGTGGACCGGGCCGCCGCGCTGGTCGACCGGGCCCGGGCGAGCGGCGCACTGGTGGTGCACCTGCAAAACGACGGGCCGGTCGGGGCGGACGACGAAGTCGGCACACCCGGGTGGGAGTTGAGCCTGCCGGTACGGCCCGGTCCGCGCGAGTTCGTGGTGCGCAAGACCGAGGACGACGGCTTCGACGGCACACCGCTGGAGGACCTGCTGACCCGGGCCGGCGTCACGGACCTGGCCGTATGCGGAGTGATGTCGGAGATGTGCGTCGGCGCCACCGCACGCGCGGCACTGGAACGCGATCACCGGGTGGTGCTGCCCCACGACGCCCACGCCACGTACGACATCCCCGCCGCGCCCGGAATCAGCGAGGCGGTCCCGGCCCACATGGTCTCCCGGGTGGCCGAATGGGCCCTGGGCGACGAGGTCGAAATCATCGCCCACGCCGCCGACGTGACCTTCACCGCCGCGAAGGACGCGACGCACACCGAGAGCCCCGCCCATCCGGCGTAGGGCCGGCCGGAAAGACCCGGTGGTGCCGAACCGGAAACCCGGTGGTGCCGGACCGGCCGGACCCGGTGGTGCCGTACGGAGCACGCACCGCCGGCACCACCGCACACATCGAGGCCACTCGCCTACTCGACCGCGCGAATCACCGTGTCGGCGTTCGGCAGCGGCACGACCCGGGCGGCGGCGGCCCGTCGAGCCAGTTCGCGGTCGAACGCGGCCGACAGGAGGTCGAGTCGAAGGCGTTCGCGGGCCTGGTCGAAAGGCGGTGCCCCGGCCGACGGCGAGGCGGCGGCGAGCAGTTCGGCGTACCGGTCGCGCAGCCGGGACTCGGACAGGTCCACCCCGTCGGCGAGCGACTCCCGTAGCGCAGCGGAGAGTTCGGCCGCCTCGTTGCGCGCGAAGCCGTCCTCGTCATAGCTCGGCACACCCGGCATCGGGCGCCCTTGGGCCCGGGCCGCCGCACGGCGGGCGTTCTCGGCGTCCAGGCGGCTCCGGAAGCCCGCCTCGGACGGGTCGGTCGACACACCGGCCTGCCGGGCCCAGCGGCGCAGCACCGCTTCCACGACGGCCGCGCGCAAGGACCGCTCCAGCAACGCCTCGTGCGGTGTGCGACCCGCGACCGGGGTACGCCAATAGTCGGCACGCGCACCGGCGATCGGGAGCTCCGCCACCACCTCGGCCCGCAATCGCGCTGCGGCCCGACGCAACTCGGCAGCGGTGAGCGGTACTTCGTCCACCGTCGCGACCACCGCGGCCCGATCCACGACGGCGGACGGCGAGGCCGAGCCGCGGGTGGGAACGGAGTTGTGGTCGGGTGTCGCCCGTCCGGACACCGGGGACGGGCCGAGCAGGGCCACCAGGACGCCCACGCCGACGACCGCGATCGACGCGGCGAGTACGGCGGGCCGGCCGAGCACGCGTCGCCGACGACGACCTACGTCGTCCGCCCGCGACCCGGTCCCGCGCGGTGGCCGCACGGCCCGTCCCCGGCTGGACATCAGACGACCTTCAGGTCGAACACGTGCAGTCCGGGTCCCGCGATCGGGCTGCCCGCCGGCAGCGTCACCGACGCCACGGTCCGCGCGGGGTCGATGGCGAGCGACGCGACGCGTACCGTGACGTCCTCCTCGGAGCGCGCCGTGGCCGGATTGCGGTAGTCGGTCTGCGGCTTGTGGTGATAGGCGGCCCGGACCGCGACCTGATCGGAGGCGCCCGCCGCGGTGCTCCACCAGTCGCCCAGGGCGAGCGTCGCCGTCGTCGACGTGCCGTCGGTGTAGGCGACGGTGACCGTGCCGCTCTGCGCGCCGTAGGCACCCGCGCCCAGCACCACCAGGCGGCTGCCGCTGCCGGTGAGCGCGATCCGCTGGCCGGCGACCTTGACGTTGTCCGGCAGACCGTAGGCGCGCGGGTGCCACGTGAACGCGGCGCCGCCCGCGCTGACCGTACCGCCCCGGACGTATCCGGCCGCCGCCAGCGCGGGTCCGGAGTAGCTGCGCCCGGAGAGTCCGAGGCCACCGGTGTTCGGGTTGGCGTCGTCGCCGACTCCGACGTTGTTGTACGCGGCGGCGATCGACGGATACAGCGGCGCGCTCACCGCCGGGCCGTTGTACGCACCCCGGTTGACGCCCGCCCCGCCGGCCGCGACGGGGTTGCCGAAGTAGTCGCGCGAGCCGATGCCGGGTATCGCGACTCCGGTGCCCAGCGCGGGAGATCCGGCGAGCAGCCGGTAACCGCCCGCGTCCTCGCGGCCGGTCGCGGTGCCGGGAGCGGCCAGGCCGGGATCGGCGGTCACCGCCGAGGTGTCACCGGTCGGCGCGGTGAAGCCGCCGTGGTAGACGTTGGCCTGGTAGGTGACGCCCGCCCCGGTGGGCAGCGCGCCCTGACCGGCCACGAACACGTTGTTGGCGACGAGCGTGTTCGCCGAGGGCCCGTTGGGCAGTTCGACGTCCAGCTTCTTGCTCGGGCAGAAGAACGTGTTGTTGTACATCCGCAGCGGGCTGGTGTTGTCGCCCGACGCGTTGGCCCGGATCCGGCAGTCGTCCTGGGCGATGTTGAAGCGCAGGATCTGGGTGGCGTGGAAGTTGCCGAACGCGGTGCAGTTCTGGCAACCGAGGTAGAAGCCACCGCCGTTGTCGTGCGAGTAGTTGTACTGGTAGGTGCACGAGCCGGTGATCGCCCCGTCGCAGTCCCACGCGGTGGAGTCGAAGATGGACGGCCGCTGCCGGGTGACCTCGTTGTACTGGAACACCGGGTCGCGCGAGTTGATCGGCCACATCCCGGCGAAGTTGCCGTTGACGTAGGGGTACTTGCCGCCTCCGCCGTCGTCGAAGAGGTTGTACTCGACCAGCGGCGCGTCCGAACCGTGCACCACGATCCCGTCGCCGCCCACGCTGCGGATGGTGTTCGCCCGGATCAGGACGTCGCGGTGGAAGTCGGCGGGCTTGACCGAGATCTTGATGCCGCCGCCACCGGTGTCGTGCACCTGGTTGTCGGCGATGGTGAGGCCCTCGATCGGTCCGGCGGTCGCCCGGCCGAGCACCACGATGCCGGCCGAGGCGGAGAACCAGCCCGCGTTGGCGCCGGTCTTGTCGCTCCAGCCGGCGACGTCGGAGACCTCCAGGTCGCGCAGCACGATCCCGTACTTGCGGTCGGGGGTGGTGGTGTCGATCTGGACTCCGGTACGGAGGGCCTGGGTCGGCGCCGGGTTGGTCACGTGCAGGCCCTGTACGGTCCACCAGCTCTGGTCGACCAGGCGCACGGTGGAGGGGCCGCCGGTGCCTTGGACCACGGGACGCGGGCCTTCGCCGTAGGCGCCGATGGTGATGGGGTTGCCCGGGGCGCCCGAGCCTTTCGGGGTGAGGGTTCCGGTGCACAGGGTGCCGGCGCGCAGGAGGATGCGGTCGCCGGGTTGGTGGGTGCGGGTGTTGACCAGGGTCAGGTCGCCGAGGGGGTCCTCGGGCGAGGTCCCGGTGGCGTTCGGTCGGCCGGCGCCGCAATCCACGTACGTGGTGGTGGGCGCGGTCGTGGCCGTGGGCGCGGTCGTGGCCGTGGCCGTGGCCGTGGCCGTGGCTGTGGCTGTGGCGCTCGCGGTTTGGGCCGAGACGAGGCCGACCGTGGTGGCCAGGAGGGTCGCCGAGAGGGCGAGGGTCAGGGGTCTGGTGCCGTGCATGTGACCTCCGGTCTGGGGGGTCGTGCATGTGCCTCCGGCTGGGGCCGGAAGTTGTCTGGGCGAGGTCCCCGACGCCCTTCGTTTCGGCCGACGTTCGGCATCGGTCGGGCCGCGTCGGCCTCAAACGCCGGCCGGGCTGAATCTCTTTCGGCGGACCTCGCGGATCGGTTGCCTCAGGTGGCCTCAAACGCCGGCCGGGCTGGATAGGCGTGACCTTCCGAATTGGTTGCTTCGGGTGGTCGCGGCGCCGGCCGGGTCGGGATTGGCCGGACCTTGCGAAGGAGTGGTCCTGGGTGACTCCGAACGTCGGCCGGGTGGGGTGCAGCCGGACCTTGCGAAGGAGTGGTCCTGGGCGACTCCGAACGCCGGCCCGGTGGGGTTCAGCCGGACCGTGCGGGGGGTCCTGGGCGACTCCGAACGCCGGCCGGGTCGGGTTTGGACTCGGCCGGCGTTCGTGGGCCTGTTAGGCCGAGTGGGTGAGGCTGGCTGGTTCCACCGCGTGGGCGAAGGGGAGGCCCCTGGTGTAGCGGTCGAGTTCGTCGAGGGCCAGGGCGACCATGCGGCGGAGTTCGCCGCCCAGGGAGCCGGCGATGTGGGGGGTCAGGAGCACGTTCGGCAGGTCGTACAGCGGGGAGGCGGCGGGGAGGACGTCCGGCTCGGTGACGTCGATGACCGCGTCGAGGCGGCCGGCCACCAGTTCCTCGGTGAGCGCGGCCTGGTCCACGAGCGAGCCCCGCGCGGTGTTGATCAGCGTCGCGCCGTCCCGCATCAGCGCCAGTCGGCGACGGTCCAGGAGGTGCCGGGTGGACTCCAGTTCGGGCGCGTGCACGCTGACCACATCCGAGCGCTCGACCAGTTCGTCCAGGTCCACCCGACGCGCGCCCAGTACCTGGGCCTGCTCGGCGCTCACGTACGGGTCGTGCAGCAGCAGTTCGAAGTCGAACGGGCGGAGCAGTTCGAGCACCCGGCGGCCGATCCGCGAGGCGCCGACGATGCCGATGGTGCGCCGGTAGTTGCCGAACCCCGGGAAGCGCGCGTCCCAGTCGACCAGACGCCGCTCCGCGCGGTACGCGTCCCGGATCCGCAGCACCTTCTTGTTGGCGAACAACACCGCGGCGACCGTGTACTCGGCCACCGGCAGCGCGTTGGCCGAGGCTCCCGAGGAGACGGTCAGGCCGCGCTCCCAGGCGGCGTCGGTGAGGTGGTGCTTGACCGAACCGGCCGCGTGCACCACCGCGCGCAGGCGCGGGGCCCGGGCCAGTACCGCCGCGTCCAGGGGCGCGCTGCCCCAGCAGGTGAACAGTACTTCCGCCTCGGCCAGCGCGGCGGCGACGGCCGGCGTGTCGAAGTCGGCGGCGATCAGGTCGGGATCGACGTCGGCCAGCGTGCTCAGCCGGGCCCGCGCCTCGGTGTCGAGGATGCGCGCGGCCACGGAGGGGTCCATCGCGAGCAGCAGTCGCGGCCGGTGCCGGCGCGGCGCGCCCGTACCGCCGGCGGACTCGAATCGGGTGGTGCCGTTGCTCACTTGACGCTCCCCGCGGAGAGCCCCGAGCGCCAGTGGCGCTGGAGCGAGACGAACGCGACGACCAGCGGAACCACGGCCATCAGCGATCCGGTGATCACCAGCGGATAGAACTCGGGGAAGGCGTGCGCGTTGGTGTTCCACGAGTACAGGCCCAGGCTGACCGGGTAGAGCTTCTGGTCGGAGAGCATCACCAGGGGCAGGAAGAAGTTGTTCCAGATCGCGGTGAACTGGAACAGGAAGATGGTCACGAAGCCCGGCATCATCATCGGCAGCGCGACGCCGAAGAAGGTCCGGATCTCGCCGGCGCCGTCCATCCGGGCGGCTTCGAGCACCTCGCCGGGAACGTACCCGGCGCTGAACACCCGGGCCAGGTAGACCCCGAACGGGTTGACGATGACCGGGATGAACACCGCCCAGAAGGTGTTGACCAGGCCCACCTTGGACGCGAGCAGGTACAGCGGCAGCGCGACGGCGGTGGTGGGCACGAGCACGCCCAGTAGCACGCCGCCGAACAACTTCTCCTTGCCGGGGAAGTCGAACTTGTCGAACGCGTAGCCGGCGAGCACGCTGACGAACGAGCCGAGCGCCGCGCCGACGCCGGCGTAGAGCAGGCTGTTGAGATACCAGCGCCAGTAGATGCCGTCGCTCTCGGTGCTGACGGCCTTGACGTTCTCGGTGAAGTGGAACCCCTCGAACGCGAAGCCGTCGCCGCCGAACAGGCCGCCCATGTCCTTGGTCGCCGCGATCAGCAGCCAGGCCAGCGGCAACATCATGTAGAGCGTGACCAGTACCAGGGCGCCGTTGACGGCGACCTTGCCCATCAGCGCCTCGGTGGCGCGGCCCTTGGCGCGCGGGCGGCGGGCGGGCTTGGCCGCGGGTGCGCGGGTCGGCGCGGGCGCGGGGGCCGCGGCCCCGTCCGGTTGTTGCACGGTGGTGCTCATGCGGTCCTCCGTCCGGACGACAGGCGGGTGACGCCGAACGACAGTGCCGCGGCGAAGACGGCGAGCAGCACCGATGCCGCCGCCGCGAGGCCGAAGTCGTTGGCGCGGAAGGCGGCCGAGTAGGCGTACATGTTGGGTGTCCACGAGCTGCCCACGGCGGGGTTGGCGTCGCTGAGGATGGACGGCTCGGTGAACAGTTGCAGCGAGCCGATGATGGTGAACAACATCGTCATCGCGACGGCGGCGCGGATCATCGGGATCTTCACCGAGACCGCGATGCGCACCGGCCCGGCACCGTCCACCGTGGCCGCCTCGACCACCTCGCGCGGGATCGCCTGGAGCGCGGCGTAGAAGATGATCATGTTGTAGCCGATCCACTCCCACGTGGCGATGTTGACGATCGAGAACAGTGCGGTGTCCGAGGCCAGGAAGTCCCAGTGGATGCCGCCGGATTCGAGCAGTTCGACAACCGGGCTCAGGCCCGGGGTGTAGAGGTAGACCCAGATCAGCGCCGCGATGATGCCCGGGACCGCGTGCGGCAGGAACAGCGCGAGTTGGAAGAACCGGCGGGCCCGGGCCAGCGCCGAGTCCAGCAGCAGGGCCAGCACGAGCGCGGTACCGACCATCACCGGGATGTAGAGGAGGCAGTACAGCCCGATCGCGACGAAGCCGTCGCGGAACTTCTCGTCGCCGAGCGCGTCGGCGTAGTTGCCGAAGCCGCTGAACACACGTCTGGTGCCGCCGAAGCCCAGGCCCGAGGTCTTCTCGGTGAAAAGGCTGAGCCAGATCGCGTAGCCGATCGGCACGACCATGGTGGCGATGAACAGCGCGTAGAACGGGGTCAGGAACAGCGCGGCGGTGGTCTTCCGGCGCCGGCGTCCGGCGCGCAGGGATGTGTTCATGGAACTGCTTCCTCGTGGCGGTCCCCCGGTACGCGGTGGCGCGGAGCGCACCGGGGGCCTGCGGATCACGGGTCGGGCCGAAGGGCGGCCTCGCGGGGCGAGCGGTCCGCTCTCGCCCCTTCGCGGGCGTTCGGCTCTCGCCCCTTCGCGGGCGAGCGGTCAGCTCTTGACCGAGATGCCGCGCTTCTTCAGGTCCTCGACGGTGGTCTTCTGGGCCTCTTCCAGGGCGCCCACGATGCTGCCGCCGCTGGAGAGCTTGCCGAACTGGTCCTTGAGGATCGTGTTGGTCTGCGTCATCGACGGGCCCCAGGTCCAGCCGGTGCCGATCTTCCCGGTGGCCTCGGTGAACAGCGGGTAGATGTCCTGCTTGCCGAAGTAACCGGTGTCGAAGGACTGCGCGGCGGTGGGCACCAGCTCGGTGGCGGCGGGGTACGCGCTGGAGGTGCCGCTGGCGATCCGCGCGGTGATGCCCTCCTTGGTGGTGGTCATCCACTCGATGAAGGTGAGCGCGGCCTTGGTCTTCTTGCTGTCCTTGCTCACCGCGAAGGTCGAGCCGCCGAGCATGCCGTTGGACGGGGTGCCCCAGTCCGGCAGCGGCGCGACCGCCCACTTGCCGGCCAGGTCGGGCTGGCTGCTCTTGAGCACGCCCGCGCTCCACGAGGCGCCGACGATGCCGACCGTGCCGCCGCTCTTGAGGTCGGCGTTCCACTGCTGGCTGAACGAGGGCTGCACGCGCACCAGGTCGTCGGAGACGAGCTTGTTCCAGTACTCGCCGACCTTGCGCGAGTTCGGGTCGGTCAGCGAGACCTTCCAGGCGTCGCCCTCGGTGCCGAACCACGAGCCGCCGGCCTGCCAGGTCAGCCCGGCCATGGTGCTGGGGTCGTCCGGGTAGAAGGTGCCGATCCGCGCGTTCGGGTCGGCCTTCTTGACCTGCTCGGCGGCGGCCCGGTACTCGTCCCAGGTCTTGGGCACCGGGATGTTGTGGTCGGTGAAGAAGTCCTTGCGGTAGTACAGCGCCATCGGCGCCGCGTCCAGCGGCACGGCCCAGGTCTTGCCGCCGAGCTCGGTCAGCTTGTTGACCGACGCGGGGAACTTCGACTTGAGGCCGGATACCTTCGACGAGAGGTCCTGCACGGCCCCCTGGCTGACGAAGTCGGGGAGCTGCGGGTACTCGATGGTGAGCACGTCGGGGGCGTTGCCCGCCTTGACCGCGTTGGCCATCTTCGCGTAGCCGCCGGCGTTGCCGGAGGGGATCTGCTCGTACTTGACCTGGATGTCGGGGTGCGACTTGTTGAACGCGTCCACGACCTCCTGGGTGCCCTTGGTCCAGGACCAGAAGGTGAGCTCCTGCTTCTGGCCCGGGCCGCCGCCCGCGGTGGGGGCGGCGCCGGCGTCCTTCTTCTTGTCGTCGCCGCCGCCACAACCGGTGACGAGGCTCAGGGCGGTGACTATGCCGACCAGAGCCGTGCCGACTCTGATGGATGTGCGCTGCATGGATGCTCCTGGGTCGAACCTGCATCGAAGGCGATAGCGAGCATCATTCGGTCAGGAGCGAACAGCGTCAAGAGCAAATGAACAATCGATGAAAAACGAAACTCGCTATGATCGTTCGATCACAGAATGGCTCGTTCGCTTTCGCTCGCTCGGATCGGGTCGGTCTGGTCGGTCTGGTCGGTCTGGTCGGTCTGGTCGGTCTGGTCGGTCTGGTCCATCTGATCGCTCTCGTCGGTCGGCACCGGGCCGGTCGACTTCGGGTCGCTCGGCTCTGCGGCACCCGGCTCCGTGGTGGCGCGCGGCCGCAGCCTGGGCACCAGCGAGATGTGTCGGGGCGCGCGCCCGTCGTCGCCGTCGGCCAACCGCGCGGCGAGCAACTCGACCGCGATCCGGCCGACCTCGTGCTTGGCCGGCGCGATCGCGCTCAGCGGCGGATCGGCCAGCGCGGCCACCTCGTCGTCGTAGGCGATCAGCGCCAGGTCACCGGGCACCTCCAACCCCGCCGCGCGCAGCCGGGACACCAGCAGCAGCGCGTCCTGGTCGTTGTGCACCAGCGCGGCGGTGGCGGCCCCCGTGCGGGCCGCCTCGATCACCCGGGTGACCGCCCGGTCGAAGCCGTCCGCGTCCTCGCCCGGATGCGGCGTCCGCACCCCGGCCGGATCCGGCGGGGTCAACGACAGCGCGGCCATCGCGGCGGTGTAGCCGGCGTGCACGGCCGGGGTGGTGGGACTGCCGACCCGGGCCACCAGCAGGATGCGCTCGTGGCCGAGCCCGCCCAGTCGGCGGACCGCCTGCGCCGCGCCCAGCGCGTGGTCGGAGGCCACCCGGTCCAGGTGTTCGAGCCCGGAACCGATCTCGGCGCGCCGCTCCACCAGCACCACGGGCACCGGCAGTCGCCCCATCCAGGCGTCCTCCCCGCCCGGCCCCGGCGCGCGCGAGGGGGTCAGCAGCAGCCCGTCCACGCCGCCGCGCAACAACTGGTCCACCTGGTCCCGGTCCTCGCTGGGCAGGTAGCGCGAGATGCCCAGCACCAGCCGGCCACCGATCGCCTCGACCGCGTCCCGGGCGCCGCGCACGACCTCCGGGAAGTAGTAGGTGGCGGAGGGTACGAGCATGCCCACCGTCGGGCCGTCGTGGCCGTTCGCGGGCGGCCGGGCCGGCTCCGGCGCGGACGGGCGGGCATGCGGAAGGGTGGCGCCGCCGTGCACCCGGGCCAACAGGCCGCTCGCCACCAGGGCGGTGACATCGCGCCGCACGGTGACCAGGGACACGCCCAGTTCCTCGGCGATCTCCACCACCTTGACGCTGCCCTGTTCGCGGGCCGTCCTGAGAATGAGTTCCTGCCGCTGTTCCGCCAACACCGTGGACGTCGTCCTTCCGTTCAGCGCACGGCCCGGACCGGGCCGCACCCCCCTGCGTCCGGCTGCTGTCCGGCCGCCGCCTCAGCCTAGGGCATCGCCATTCGATTTTGATTGAAAAGGATCGTTCGATCAAACCGACTCTTGACCTGATCGATCGACCCCGCCTAGCGTGTCGACGGCCGCGCGCGTCAGCGTGTCGACGGCCGCGCGCGTCCAGTCGAGGAGATCCGTGAACACACCGCACCCCTTCGTGCTTCCCCCGGAGGATCGCGCGCTGAGCCCGTACACCGGCTGGACCCGCGCGCACTGGGAGGCGGTGGCCGACGGCCTGCTCGCCGCGGTGCGCCCGTACCGCTCCCCCGGCGGCGCGCTGATCACCCTTCCCGGGCGCACGAGTTGGTCCGGCGAGCGCTCGGACGGACTGGAGGGCTACGCCCGCACGTTCCTGCTCGCGGCACTGCGCGCGGCCGGCACCGCCGCCTCCGGCCGAACGGTCCCGGCGGGCCTCCTGGAGCCGTACGCCGACGGCCTGCGCACGGGAACGGCCGCACCGGGCACGGCGGATCCCGAGTCCTGGCCGGCCGTGGTCGACCGCGGTCAGGCGATGGTCGAGGCCGCGTCGGTGGCCCTGGCCCTGCACCTGACGAAGGATCAACTGTGGGACGGGCTCGACGAGTCCACCCGCGAGCGGGCGGCCGACTGGCTCGCGGGCGCATTGCGGCACGAGCCGGTGGACAACAACTGGTGGCTCTTCCCGGTCGCGGTGGGCACCTTCCTGGAGGCGGCCGACAGGCATCGCGACGAGGCCCGAGCCGCGATCGACCGGGGTCTGGCGAGGATCGAGAAGTGGTACGTCGGCGACGGCTGGTACAGCGACGGGGCCGGACGCTACTTCGACCACTACAACGGCTGGGCGATGCACCTGTACCCGCTGCTGTGCGCGGCGGTCGCGGGCACACCGGCCGATCCGGTCCGGCGCGAGCGGCTGCGCGAGTTCCTGACCGGCTACGGCCGGCTCTTCGACCGCACCGGCGCGCCGCTGCACCAGGGGCGTTCGCTGACCTACCGGTTCGCGGCGGCGGCCCCGCTGTGGCTGGGCGCGCTGGTGGACGCCACGCCGTACCCGCCGGGCACCACCCGGCGGCTGGCGAGCGGTGTGCTGCGGCACTTCCTGGACCGCGGCGCGGCCCGCGACGGCCTGCTCTCACTGGGCTGGTACGGCCCGGACCCGGCGACCGTGCAGGCGTACTCGGGCTCGGCGTCGCCGTACTGGGCGGCCAAGGGCTTCGTCGGCCTGCTGCTGCCCGAGCGGCACGAGGTGTGGACCGCCAGGGAGTGCGCCGGGCCGGCCGAGGACACGGACGTCGACCCCGCACTCGGCCTGCCCGGCCCCGGCCTGCTCGTGCACTCCGGGCACGGCGTGGGACGGCTGGTCAACCACGGCGCCGACCATCAGCCGGTCGCGGCGACCACGCCGACCGCCGGGATCGACCCGGACGATCCGCTGTACGCCCGGCTGGCCTACTCGACGCTGACCGGCCCGACCCGGGAGGGCGATCCGGCGGACAACCACATCGGGCTCGTCCTGGCCGGCGGGACGACCGGACGCGGCCGGATCGAGCCGCTGGGCGCCGGCCCCGGGTGGGCGGCCTCGGCACACCTGCCCACGCTCGCCGGGCAGCCGGTGCCGGACACCCGGATCGTGTCGATCAGCGTGGCGCGCGGTCCGTACGAGGTACGCGTGCACCACGTCCGGGCGCCCGAGGGCACCGCCGTGCGCGAGAGCGGGTGGGCGCCGGCGACCTCCTCCCGCGACGCGTTGCGGTCCACGGCCGACGGCCTCGGCGCGCGGGTGGCCGCCGCGTCGGTACACAGCACGCTGACCGGCGCGCACGGCTGGGACCGGGCCCGCGTCGACTCGGCGCCGCACGGGACCGCGTTCGGCGAGGTCGCCGCACTCGCCGTGTTGGAGGGCACGGTGGCCGCCGGCCCGCTGGTCACGGTGCTGTCACTGACCTGGGCGGACGCCGCGCCCGTCGCGGCGCCGCGAGTGCTGGCGACGGCGTCGGGCGTGGATGTGACGTGGGCCGACGGGAGCACGAGCCGGATCCGCCGGGACGGGGCGGACCACTGCTCGGTGACCCACGGGCACCCCTGAACCGAAGCGACGCCACCACCACCGCGTCCGCTCCGACCGGGCGAACCACTGCTCGATGCTTCGCGAGCACGCCCGATCCGAAGCGACGCCGCCACCGCCGCGCCCGCCGCGACCGCTCGGACCGGGTCGCCCGGCGGGCCGGCGGCCCGGCCGCGCCCGGGCGACCGGCTCAGCCCGCCAGTCGGCGCACCATCAAGGTGTTGTCCGTGCGGGTGGTGGGCCGGCCCTCGGGGTCGTTCTGGATCCGCTCGTGCTCCTCGCTGCGGAGCACCTCCCACTGCCCGTCCGGGAGTTCGAGCGCGGCCAGCACCTCGTCGGGGGTGGGGAACCGCACGTCCGGGTGCGGGTTCGTCTCCCAGGCCGGGAACCCGCAGTGACCCACGACCAGCAGCACGCCGCCGGGCGCGACGTTCGCGGCGGCGGTGCGCAGGATCGCGTCGCGGTCCAACTCGCCGTGCGAGTGCAGGAAGTGCGCCGAGATCAGGTCGAAGGTGCCGGCCGGGAAGGTCGCGCCCAGGTCGTGCCACTGCCAGTCGATCAGGTCGGTGACCCCCTCCTCCTTCGCGTGCTCCGCGGCCCGCTCCAGCGCGATCCGGGAGACGTCGGTGGCGGTCACCCGCCAGCCGCGCCTGGCCAGCCAGATCGCGTCGGCCCCCTCGCCGCAGCCCAGGTCCAGCGCGCGGCCGGGCGGCAGGTCGGAGGTCTCCCGGACCAGGGCGGCGTTCGGGTTGCCGCTCCAGATCCGATGGCTCTCCGCGTATCGGGCGTCCCAGAGTTCCGCCGCCGAGGGCTGGTCGGCGTGCTCCGCGAGCTGGTCGTCGGTCATCGTGGGAATCCTTTGTGGCGGTGGCGGATGCGCCCGGCCGTACCCGGCCGAGGCGGGCGGCACGTGGTCCGCCGCCCTGTCGAAAATGGTCCGCCCGGCGCCCGGTGATTGACAAACCTTGTTGCCGAGTCGGCAAATGGTGCCATGAAAGATGGCGAGCTCACCTCGGTCCTCACCGCCGTCGGCCCGCGCCTGCGAGCGCTGCGCCAGGAGCGGGGCACCACGTTGGCCGACCTGAGCGAGAGCACCGGGATCTCGCCCAGCACGTTGTCCAGACTGGAGTCCGGGCTGCGCAAACCCACGCTGGAACTGCTGCTCCCGCTGGCGAAGGCGTACGGCGTGCAGTTGGACGAGTTGGTGGACGCGCCGGAGACCGGGGATCCGCGGGTGCACGCGCGCCCGATCCAGCGCCACGGGATGACCATCATCCCGCTGACCCGGTACAGCGGCGGGCTGCACGCGTTCAAGCAGATCCTGCCGCCCGGACTCGGCGGCCGCGCACCCGAGTTGCAGACGCACGAGGGCTACGAGTGGATGTACATCCTGTCCGGCCGGCTGCGGCTGTACCTGGGCGAGCACGAACTCGTGCTGGTGGCGGGCGAGGCCGCGGAGTTCGACACCCGCACCCCGCACGCCTTCACCTGCGTCGGGCCGGAGCCGGTGGAGTTCCTCAGCCTGTACGGCACCCAGGGCGAGCGCATGCACGTACGGGCCCGGCCCGGTGGCGGCGGGTGAGGCGCCCGCGCGTGCCGGTGGGCCGGAGGGTCGTCGCGGTGCGGCGACCCTCCGGCCCGTTCGTACCGGCATGGGACGTGCCGGAGTGGGATCAGAAGGTGACGTCGGTGCACTGGTAGAACGCGTTACCGGTGTCCGCGATGTCCCAGACCGCGAAGATCACCGCCTTGCCGCTGCGGCCGGCCGGGAGCGTGCCGGTGTGCGAGACGGTCGCGCCGGGCTGCACCCCGCCGTAGGGGACGCTCAGGAACGGGGTGCTCTCCAACTGCGCCCGGGTGATCGGCTGGCTGGGGTTCCAGCTCGACTTGGTGACGAAGTAGCGGAACGTCGTGGTGGCGTGCCGCGCGGTCAGCTTCCAGGTGAACGTCTTGCTCGATCCGGAACTCACCGGAGTGCTCGGCCACGCGCCGCCACGCGGGTCGTCGAGTTGGGCGAAGCGGCTGTTGCCGCCCGCGCAGAGTCGGCCGTCGGCCGGTCCGCGCGCCGGGAAGCCCTTCGGGCCCTCCACGCTCTGCGGTTCCCACTGGATCTCACCGCAGTTGGTGACGGTGCCCTGGGCGCAGTAGGCGGAACGGCTGGGCGGGCTGGTGACCCAGCCGTGCGCGCCCGCGGTGCCGGCCATCATCAGGGGGAACGAGACGGCGGGGATGGTCAGCGCCGTCAGGATGGTCCTTTTACGCATGGAACTCTCCTTGGGGACGAGTGAATGCGAAGGACGTTCGAACGGTCCGGGTCCGCGTCGTACGCCTTTTTCACCGGATGCCCACATCCGTAGTGCGTTCCTCAAGTTAAGAGGTCCAGACCACTCGGTCAATGGTCTGGACCACAGCAACAGAGACGAAGTCCCTTTCCGGACACGGAGGTTGATGATCTTGCCGGTTTTTGCCGGCAGCTCCGAGCGGGGCCGATCGCTTCAGACGCGATCGGCTTCGGCGTCCGATTGCGGCGCCAGTACGTCCAGTTCCGCCATCGCGCCGAGGGTGATCGCGCGGGTCAGTCGCTCCGCGCCGGCCGCGTCGCCCTCGCGGACCGCCTCGGCGACCCGGACGTGCAGCGAGACCGCGGCCGGGTCCGGGTCCGGGAACATCACGTGGTGGTGGGTGCGGCCGGTCAGCACCTCGGCGACCACGTCGCCGAGCCGGGCGAACATCTCGTTGCCGGACGCGGCCAGGATCACCCGGTGGAAGGCGATGTCGTGCACGAGGTAGGCCTGCAACTGCCGGCCGCGCGAGGTGGAGACCATGCCGAGCGCGTGCTCGGTCAGCGCGGCGCATTGGGCAGGCGTCGCGGACACGGCGGCCAGCGCCGCCGCCGCGGGTTCGATCGCCGAGCGCAGTCCGGTCAGCGACCGGAGCTGGCGCGGGCGGTCGGCGCCGGCCAGCCGCCAGCGGATCACGTACGGGTCGAAGACGTTCCACTGCTCGGCCGGACGGACGGTGACCCCGACCCGGCGCCGCGACTCGACCAACTGCATCGACTCCAGCACCCGAATCGCCTCGCGGACCACGGTGCGCGAGACCTCGAAGCGGTGCTCCAGCTCGTCGGTGCGCAGAACCGTGCCGGCGGGGTAGGCGCCGGCCGTGATGGCCGGCCCGAGGGACTCCAGCACCTTCATATGCAAGCCCCGGCCCTCGTTCTCCATGGCGGCAGCCTACTGGGCGGGGTGCGTCGAGCCGATCAGATTACGTATGACTTAATTGCTCCGAAGTCTTGATTAAGTACTACCTATACGTTTGGGTATGGACGGCGCCCGAGCACGAGCCGGGCAAGGACAGCGAGGTATCGATGAACGCCCCCCACGTCGTGGTGGTCATGGGTGTGTCCGGGACGGGGAAGTCCACGGTCGGTCGGCTACTGGCCGCCGAACTGCGGGTGCCCTACGCGGACGCGGACGACTTCCACCCACCCGCCAACATCGCCAAGATGTCGGCCGGGATCCCGTTGGACGACGTGGACCGCGCGCCGTGGCTGGACGCCGTCGGCGGCTGGCTCGCCGCGCACGCGCGGTCCGGCGGCGTGGTCGGCTGCTCCGCGCTCAAGCGCGGCTACCGCGACCGGCTGCGGCTGGCGGCGCCCGAGTTGATCACCGTGCACCTGGTCGGCGACCGCGCCCTGATCGCCGAGCGCCTGCGCCGGCGCACCGGCCACTTCATGCCGGAGACCCTGCTCGCCTCGCAGTTCGCCGATCTGCAACCGCTGGAGCCGGACGAGGCGGGCCTCGTGCTCGACATCTCGCCCGGACCCGACGCCGTCACCGCGCAGGCCGTCGCCGCGCTGCGCCGCCTCGAACCGAATCAGGAAACTTCGTGACCGCCATAGCTGTGCCGATGGTGGCGGCGGGGGCGCCGACCGCGCCGATCACCTCGGCCGGACACGCCCAACTCGGCCTCGCGGTGCTCGTCGGCATCGGCGTGATCGTGCTGCTCATCGGCCGCTTCAAGCTGCACGCCTTCCTGGCGTTGACGATCGGCTCGCTGGTGCTCGGCGCGGTCGCCGCGGCCCCCTTGGACAAGGCGATCGCCAGTTTCACCTCGGGCCTGGGTTCCACCGTCGCGGGCGTCGGCGTACTGATCGCGCTCGGCGCGATCCTGGGCAAGCTGCTGGCCGACTCCGGCGGCGCCGACCAGATCGTGGACACCATCCTGGCCAAGGCGAGCGATCGCAGCATGCCCTGGGCGATGGCGCTGATCGCGGGCATCATCGGCCTGCCGCTGTTCTTCGAGGTCGGCGTGGTGCTGCTGATCCCGGTCGTGCTCCTGGTGGCCAAGCGCGGCAACCACTCGCTGATGCGGGTGGGCATCCCGGCGCTGGCCGGCCTGTCCGTGATGCACGGGCTGGTCCCGCCGCACCCCGGCCCGCTCGCGGCCATCGACGCGATCGACGCCGACCTGGGCGTGGTGCTCGCGCTCGGCGTGCTGGTCGCGATCCCGACGCTGGCCATCGCGGGCCCGCTGTTCGGCCGGTACGCCTCGCGCTGGGTGGACATCGCGCCGCCGGAGAACCTGGTCCCCGAGCGTTCCTCGGCCGACCTGGAGCGACGGCCCGGCTTCGCCGTCACCGTGGGCACCGTGTTGCTCCCGGTGGTGCTGATGCTCGGCAAGGCGCTGGTGGACATCGTCGTCGACGACCCCGCGGACCGGGTCCAGCGGGTCGCGGACGTGGTCGGCTCGCCGCTGATCGCGCTGCTGTCGGCGGTGATCGTGGCGATGTTCACGCTCGGCCGGGCCGCCGGATTCACCCGGGACCGGCTGTCCGGCACGGTGGAGAAGGGGCTGCTGCCGATCGCGGGCATCCTGCTGATCGTCGGCGCGGGCGGCGGCTTCAAGCAGACCCTGATCGACGTGGGCGTCGGCCGGATGGTCCTGGACATCTCCGAGGACTGGGCGATATCCCCGCTGCTGCTCGCGTGGCTGATCGCGGTGGCGATCCGGCTGGCCACCGGTTCCGCGACGGTGGCGACCATCTCGGCGGCGGGCCTGGTGGCACCGCTGGCCGCGGACATGAGCAGCACGCACGCCGCGCTGCTGGTGCTGGCCGTGGGCGCGGGGTCGCTGTTCTTCAGCCACCTCAACGACGCGGGATTCTGGCTGGTCAAGGAGTACTTCGGGATGAGCGTGGGCCAGACGGTGAAGACCTGGTCGCTGATGGAAACGATCATCTCGGTGGTCGCGGGCGGGTTCGTGCTGCTGTTGTCACTGGTGTTGTAGCGCACGCTCCCGGGCCCGGAGAGCGGTACGCGGCGGGGCGGGCGAGGCGGGGCGCGGCGGACCCGGCGCCGTGGTGGCCCACGCGCCACGGTGCGCCGCCACGATCCCACCCCGCCGGCGCGGTCCGGCGCGGCGTGGAGACGGTGTCGGGTCCACCACGATCGGCCGGGCAGGCCCTAAGCTGCCGGCATGTCGGGTCCCCAGGATGCTGCTCGTGACGAGGATCGGGTCCGCGCAGCCGCGTTCCGCCTCGTATCGGCCCGGGGCGGCTCGCCGGTCACCCCCGACGAACTCGCCGCCACCCTCGATCCGCCGCCTGCCGAACTCGGCCTGACCGACCCCGACGACGTGCTGCTCGCCGCCGTGCACTGGTCCCATCGCCTGATCGCCCGGCGCTTCTTCGACCTCACCGCCGGCCGCTTCGGCCTCGCCGCGCTGCGAGCGGGCCTGCGCGACCTGCTCCCGTTGGACGAGGACCGCCTTCGGGAGACGGTGCTCGAGGTGGCCATGTGGCACCGCGGCCTGGTCTCCCCCAAGGTCGCCGCGAACAACCGCCGTGAACGCGAGGACCTGAGCGTGATCGTCCGCGGTGTTTTGCGCGACGCCCGCGACGACGGCGAACTGATCGACGGCGTGGACGTGGACCGGGTCGCGGCCGAACTGCTGGCCCTGATCGACGGCCTGAGCGTGCACGCGCTGCTCTACCCCGAGCGCATGTCCGGCACCGCCGCCGCCCGCGCGCTCGACGCCGAACTCGACCGGATCGCCCGCTCCGGCAGGGACCACGAGGCCCGCTGACCCACCCCGTACACCACCCGTCTCGCCCGTCCCGCCGCCGCACGCGCGGAAAATGACATGAGTCCGCACCCCCGGGTCGGCTAGCTTCCCCGCATGGCCACTCCGGAGAAGCTGCTCATCGAGCGGCTGGCACCGGCGTTCGCACGGGTCGCGGGCACCCCCGCCGATCCGACGATCCGCCCGAGCCGGCACGCGGACTTCCAGTGCGACGGGGCCCTGGCCCTGGGCCGACGCCTGGGCCGCGACGCGCGCGAGATCGCGGCCGAGGTGCTCCGGTACGCCGCGCTGGACGACCTGTGTTCGGCGGTGGAGATCAGCGGGCCCGGCTTCGTGAACCTCACCCTCGCGCCGACCACGCTCGGCCGGTTGCTCGCCGGGATCGCCGCCGACGAACGGCTCGGCGTGCCGCGTACCGACCGGCCCGAGACGATCGTCGTCGACTACTCGGGGCCGAATACCGCCAAGGAGATGCACGTCGGCCACCTGCGCTCGACGATCATCGGCGACGCCGCCGTACGGGTACTGGAGTGGCAGGGCCACACCGTGCTGCGCCGCAACCATCTCGGCGACTGGGGCACCCCGTTCGGGATGCTGATCGAGCACCTCCTGGACATCGGCGAGACCGAGGCCGCGCACGAGTTGTCGGTCGGCGACCTGACCGGCTTCTACCAGGCCGCACGGCGTGCCTTCGACGCCGACGAGGCGTTCCGGGTCCGGTCCCGGGAACGGGTGGTCGCGTTGCAGGCGGGCGATCCGACCACGTTGCGGTTGTGGCGGGTGCTGGTGACCGAGTCCAAGAAGTACTTCATGGCGGTCTACGCCCGACTCGGTGTCCGGCTGACTGCGGACGACTTCTTCGGGGAGAGCGGCTACAACGATGAACTGGCGCCGCTGGTACAGGAGTTGGCCGAGCTGGGATTGCTCCGGGAGAGCGCCGGCGCGCAGTGTGTCTTCCCCGCGGGCTTCGTCAATCGCGACGGCGAGCCGCTGCCGCTGATCGTGCGCAAGAGCGACGGCGGATTCGGCTATGCCGCCACCGATCTGGCCACCCTGCGACACCGGTTGCGGGACCTGGCGGCGGACCGGCTGTTGTACGTGGTCGGCACGCCGCAGAGCGGACACCTGGAGATGGTGTTCACGACCGGGCGCGACGCGGGATGGCACGATACGTCCGCGCGCGACGCGGGCCGGCCCGGTGCGCCCGCGCGGATCGAACACGTCGACTTCGGCTACGTGTTGGGCTCCGACGGAAAGATCCTGCGGACCCGGGCCGGGGCCTCGGTCAAGCTGGTCGACCTGCTCGACGAGGCGGTGGCCCGGGCCGCCGCCACGATCGCCGAGAAGAACCCGGACCTGGACGCGGACGCGCGGGCGGCGGTGGCCCGGGCGGTCGGCATCGGCGCGGTGAAGTACGCCGACCTGTCCGGGGATCGGCGCAAGGACTACCGCTTCGACTACGACCGCATGCTCTCCTTCGACGGCAACACCGCGCCCTACCTCCAGTACGCGCACGCCCGGACCCGCTCGATCCTGCGCCGGGCCGGCGTCGAGGCACCGCGGGCGACCGGGCCGCTGGTGATCCGGGAGCCGGCCGAACGGGCCCTGGCCCTGGGGCTCCTGGCCTTCCCGGACGTGATCGCGGAGGTCGGCGAATCGCTGGACTTCCATCGCCTCGCCCTCCACCTGTTCGAACTGGCGACCACGGTCACCGGTTTCTACGAGAACTGCCCGGTGTTGCGCTCGACGGGCGAGATCCGGCACTCGCGACTGATCCTGTGCGACCTGACCGCGCGCACCCTGGCGCGCGGCTTGGACCTGCTGGGCATCGAGGCGCCGGAGCGGATGTAGCCGAGCGGTTGACGCCGAGCGGGTTGACGCCGACCGGCCGGCACACGGCCCGTTTGCCGCCGACCGGTTCGCGGCCGACCGCGCCGACGCCCGCGCCCGCGTGCTCGGCGGGCGTGGGCGTGGGCGTGGGCGGTCGTGGAAGAACCTTCCCGGGCGGGGTCGACGTGGGGAGGAGCGTCGACCCCGCCCGGCCGGAAGGTCCCGGCGGCCCCGATCGGGGCCGCCGGGCATCGGGGTCAGCCGCGGCGGCGCCGGACCCTGACCAGCACGCCGCCCGCGCCGGCGACGCCGAGCAGACCGGCCGCGGCGATCGCGGTCGGGCCGACGCCGAACGGGTCGTCGTCGGTGCGCGCCGTACCGGTGTCGGTCGGCCCGAAGCCGCCCGCGAGGCCCTTGGCGTCGTAGCCGGAGCCGGGCAGCTTGTCCGCGTAGGCCCGGTGCACCCGGTCCCGGTACGCCGCGACGGTGGCCCCGCCGGCGCCGATCGCACGCTTCGCGTCGGCGTTCAGCGGCAGCACCCGGTCGCCGCCCTGCACGTACCAGGCGTTGATCTGCGGCTCGCGGAAGACGACGCCGCCCGCGAGCAGACGCGCGCCGGCCGCGGTGTAGCGCGCCTCGTCGTCGCCGTCCGCGATGTTGACCACCTGTCGGCCCTGCGGCCCGTCCACGGTCCACACCGACGCCTTGCGGCCGTCGGCGGCCACCACGGTGGCGGCGAGGAACTCCTGCCGGGCGATCGGCACCGGCCGCGCGCCCGGGCGGGCCGCGACGAACTCCGGGGCCAGCGTGTACACGGCGACCACGTCGCCGTCGATCCGGGGCGCCGCGTCCGCCGCCGCGAGCGCGCCGTCCCGGGCGAAGAACCTGGACAACGTGTCGAGCGTGCCGGGCGCGGCGATCACGTCGCGCGCGGCGCCCACGCTGACCGCGTCCGGCGCCGGCGGCGCGGGCACGGACGCGGCGTGCGCGGCCTGGGGGGTGAGCGTCAGGGTCAGCGCCGCCGCGAGGGTACCCGCCGCGAACAGGCGCTTGATGCCGCCTCCGGTCATGGCGTCACGCTCCGATCCGGTAGAGCGAGTGGGTCCAGGAGAACTCGTTGTTGTTCACGTACCAGTTGTGCGCGGCCCAGTTGTAGCGGTGGTTGTCCGGCCACGGGTCGCCCCAGTAGACCCAGTTCTGCGCGGTGTCGAAGCCGTAGATCAGGTGCATGTGGCCGCCGCCCGAGGACCACTGGATCCGGGTCTCGATCGGCCGGTTCGCGTTGATCTCGGTCTGTACGGTGCTGTACTGGAGCCAACCGTTCACGTAGGAGCCGGAGTTGATCCCGGCCCAGCGCAGTGCCGTCTGCACGTTGCCGAGCGTGGCCTGCGAGTTGGGGCATTCGGTGCTCTGCGATCGCCCGAACGCCGCGTTGCAGAACTGGTTCTGGCTGTAGTTGCGGCCGTACCAGGTCGCGATCGTGTTGCCGGCGCCCGCCCAGCACCAGTTGCTCTTCTGCTGGGCCTGCATGGTGATGTTCAGCTTCTTCGTGGCGAGCACGAGCGGTTGGGCCTGTTCCGGGGTCGCCGGGGTTGCCGGGGTTGTGCTCCGCGCCTGGGCGGCCGGCGCGGAGAAGCCGGCGGCGGAGGCGGACGCCGCCGAGGGAACCGCGAACAGCGCGGACAGCAGCGCGAACACGGTGAGGGTCAGCGCACCGGTGCGGCGGCCGGACACGGGGTTCGTGCGTGGGGACGTTCGAGTCATGGCGTTCCTTCCGTAACGGAGGGACGGGGTGGGGCGTGGCGCGCGTCCGGACGCTGCAAGGTGGAGCATCGGGTGTTGTCGTGGTGTGTTTCAAGACGCTTCAATGCGGGGTGAAGCGGTGGTGTGAACGCCTGGTCCGGGCTGTGAACGGCTCGTGACCGGTCGACTGGAACACCCCGGTCGGGAGCGGCGGTTCCGACCGGTCCGCCGTGAACGTTCACAAGGGAGGCGAGCGATGCCACGGATCGACACCCGGGGCGACCCGGCCGAGGCGGAGTTGGCGCGGGTCCTGCGCGCCGGACCCTTCCATCTGGCGCTGCGCGCGGCGCTGGCGGCCCGCGGCCTGGCCCTGCACCGGGTGCAGCACCGGTTGGCCCAGCGCGGCGTGCAGGTGGGGGTGACCAGTCTCAGCTATTGGCAGCAGGGCGCCCGGCGGCCGCAGCGCGCCGAGTCGCTGCGCGCGGTGCGGGCGCTGGAGGAGGTACTGGAGTTGCCGCCGGAGGCGCTGACCAGGCTGCTGGAGCCGGCGGTCGCCGAGCGTACGGCGTCGCGATCCTATCGCGCGGTGGTGGAGGCGTCCGGCTCGCTCGGCCCGTTGTTGACCGACTTGGAATCACCCGCCGACGGCGGCCTGCACACGGTGTGCCAGCTCGAACAGGTCCGGGTCGGGCCCCGGCGCGAACTCCTGGACCGCGCCTCGCAACACGTGGTGCGCGCGCATCGCGACGGGGTGGACCGCTATCTCGCCATCCACATCGGCGACCGGGGCTGCGCACCCGAGCGGGTCCGCGTCCGGGCGATGGAGAACTGCCGGGTGGGGCGCGTGCGTTGGAGCCGGGACGCGGCCGTACTCGTGGCGGAGCTGTTGTTCGACGCGCGGCTGCGCTCCGGGGACACCTACGTCTTCGGCTACGGCTTCGAGGACGGCACCGGCGGACCCAGCGACGAGTACGTGCGCGGTTTCACCTTCCCGTGCGGCCAGTACGTCCTCCAGGTCCGCTTCGATCCCACCGCCCTGCCGGTGCACTGCCGCCGCTTCGCCCGGACCACGGCAGGCGCCCCACGTACCGGACGGCGCGATCTGACCCTCAACGGCAGCCACTGTGTGGTCCACCTCGCCGAACAGGACGTCGCCCCGGGCATCCTGGGCATCGGCTGGGACTGGACCTGATCGCCGCGGTGTCCCAGCGCCCGGCACCCGCCCGCGCGGCCCCGCTCACCCGAAGGGCGCACCACCGGGGGCGATCGCGCACCGGATGACGTTGGATGGGCGGGAAATCGCCGGCGCCCACCGGGCCCGTCCCGCCCGTCGACCATCGGACGGCGGCCGGGATGCGACGACCGCGGCGCGCGATCCGCGCACCCGAGGGAAGGAACGACACGCGTGAGCGAAACGACGGAGCGGCCGGTCCTGCGGGCCGCGGGCTCGCATCTGTACCCCGGCGCGCTGGTGCGCCTGCACACGCCCGGGACCACGGACCCGCACCGGGCCGGCAGGGCACCGGGCGACCTGCTGTTCGCCGACGGTTCGCGAACGACCGCACAGGTGCTGATCGACCCGGACGAACGGGCGACCCTGTGGGTGGCCGAGTACACCACCGCCCGCGGCACCACCATCTCCGAACGCGTCTGGTCGACCCACCCCTCCCCCGACGGCTCCGGGGACATACTCCTCCACATCGGCACCCGCCTGCCGTAGACCATCCCGCCACCGATCCCGCTGCAGCTCCCCACGCCCCGCCCGCGCGCGCCCGCCGGGCTTCGTGCGTCGTCGGGGTCGTGGTTTCGGGGGGTTGGGGGGCGGGGCTTAGCATGTGGCCGGAATGCCGACTCGAGTGCGGCGATTCGATGACACAAGGAGCGGTTCGTGCGAGAGATCGCCGTGTTCAGCGGTAGCGCACACCCCGAACTGGCCGCCCAGGTCTGCGCGCACCTGGGTGTGCCGCTCAGCCCGACCCGGGTGAACAGGTTCGCGAACGACTGTCTGGAGGTGCAGCTTCAGGCCAACTGTCGCGAACACGACGTCTTCCTGATTCAGCCGCTGGTCGCTCCCGTGCAGGAGAACCTGGTCGAGTTGTTGCTGATGTGCGACGCCGCGCGCGGTGCGTCGGCGGGCCGGATCACCGTGGTGATGCCGCACTACGCCTACGCGCGGTCGGACAAGAAGGACGCGCCGCGCATCTCCATCGGCGGCCGGTTGGTCGCCGACCTCATGGTCGCCTCCGGTGCGAGCCGGGTGCTGGCGATGACGTTGCACTCGCCGCAGGTGCACGGGTTCTTCTCGGTCCCGGTCGACCACCTGCACGCGCTGCGCGAACTGGCCGAGCACTTCCGGCGCTACGACCTGTCCAACACCACCGTGGTCTCGCCGGACCTGGGCAACGCCAAGGAGGCCGCCGCGTTCGCCCGGATGCTCGGCGCCCAGGTCGCGGCAGGCGCCAAGCAGCGTTTCGCCGACGACCGGGTGGCGATCAGCGCGGTGATCGGCGAGGTCGCCGGCCGGGACGTGATCGTCCTGGACGACGAGATCGCCAAGGGCAGTACGGTGCTCGAACTCCTGGATCGCCTCCGCGAGTTGGGCGCCCGATCGATTCGCGTCGCGTGTACTCACGGCCTGTTCGCCGCCGGCGCCCTCAAGCGCCTGTCGGATCAGCCCGACGTGCTGGAGATCGTCTGCACCAACACGGTCCCGATCCCCCGTGAGGAACACACCGGCAAGCTCCACGTGTTGTCGATCGCCCCGGCCCTCGCCGAGGCGGTCCGCCGCATCCACAACGGAGAGAGCGTCAGCGCGCTGTTCGACACCCCGTGACACGCGTCCGGGGCGGCGGCGGGTCCGGGTCGCTCAGCTCAGGTTCAGGTCGGTGGTGATCTTGTCCGTGAGGACGAGGGCCTGCTCGGCGCGTACCTCGGTCATGAAGACGAACGGCGGGATGATCGGCGGGAGTGGCAGCCCGTCGGCGGCGAAATCGAGGCAGATCAGGCCCTCGATGCAGCCGTGCAGGCGGGTGAGGTAGATCCGTACGTTGCCGTCCAGGTCCAGCCGGGTCGTGTCGATCCGCATCCTCGGGCCGTCGCCGTCGCGGGTGGCGAGCCGGTAGTCGCGCAGGTGCGCGGCCCGCATGGTCAGCACCAGCACCCGCAACGGCCCGCGCGCGGTGTCCACGGTGGTCACGCCGGCGAGGGCGAAGCCGATCGGGGCGAAGAAGCTCGCCGTGATGGTCGGGGGTGTGGCGCCGACGACGACCCCGGCCGTCGTCGGCGCCGACGCGGCGACCGCCCTGGTGCCGCCGCACGCCTCGGCCGTGTCCCGCGCGGTACACGGCTTCGAGGCGGTATCGGCCGCCCGGGCCCGGTTCCCGTCCAGGCCCGGTACGGACGCGACGATCAGCAACGGCAGCGCGACCGCCAGGGCCGAGGGTGCGCCGCCGGCGCGGCGCCGATGGAACCGCCGCCGCGCCTTCGCGGGGGCGGGACGATCCGCCCCCTCGTCGGGCTCGTCATCCGACTCCTCGTCCGTGCGCGCGGCCGGAAGCACCGGGCCGGGTCCCGGCCTGGGCCCGCGCCCTGGCCCGGGCCCGCCGAGCACCGTGATCGAGGTGATGGACCCGACCGGCGCGGGCGGTGCGCTCGGCCGCGAACGGGGCTGCTCCCGACCGGACCCGATCGCCCCGACCGCCCGCACCGGCCGCCACGCGAAGCCCATCGCGCCGCCGAGCACCCCGAGCAGCATGCCCAGCAGGAAGCCACCGAGATTGGCCGCCACGAACGACGCGATCGAGGCGACCAGCGCGATGATGCCCACGAAGTGCCGGTGTTGCGCCGCGAACCACATGAACAGGCCCGCGACGATCAGGATCACGCCGATGGCCAGACTCGCGATCCCGGCGATGCCCAGGCTGACCATCACCGGCAACGGGGACAACGGCACGGCCAGGATCTCCAGGCCGCCCGCGATCAGGTAGACGCCGCTCCAGAACGGCCTGGTCCGCCGCCAACGACGAATCACCCGGCGCTCGGCCCGGAAGGGCAGATACCGGTCCAACCACGATCTCGGCTCCATGTCGGTTCCGTTCTCCGGAGGTGGCGTGGGATCGGAGGAAGAGTGCACAAGAGCGGTGACGTGGGATCAGAAGCAGCCCGGGCCGTCGAGGCTCACCCCGACCCGCAGACCCTTGAGGTTGAACGTGCCGCCGGTGGCGGACCACGCGTGCGAGCGCACGCCGGCCACCGTGACGTCGCCGGCCTGGAGTCCGAACGTGCCGCGTTCACCCTGCGCACCGGGCACCTTGTCCAGCGTGGAGGCGTCCCGGCCGATCTCGACCGTGCCGAACCGGGCGTCCCCGACCAGGTCTTCGGCACCGATGATGAGGTTCTTCGCGGTCACCTCACCCGCGTCACCGCCGGCCGTGAGCTTGAAGGTGATGTCCCCCAGCGGGGTCTTGACCTTGGCCGACTGGCAGATGTCGCTGAGCGTGGCATCGCCGATGGCGAGCATCGAGACCGGGTGGCCCTTTCCGTCGAGCGAGGTGTTGGTGCTCACGTACGACGACAGTCCGGCGCTGGTCAGCTTGCCCGAGCTGACCTGGAAGCTCGCCCCGGAGACCGCGAACGAGGCGGCCAACGCGCCCTGGGCCATGGCCAGGGTGAGGAAGCCGACCGCGCCGAGGCCGACGATTCCGAGCGCCCCCGCGCGCCGCCAACTGGTGCCGCCCTCGTCGGCCTCCGCCGACGGGCCGACCGTGTCGAGGTGGGATTGTGCGGCCGAGCCGTTTCGTGCGGACACTGTGTTCCCCTCTCGTGGGACCTGGCCGTTCACGGGTCGCCGAAGGCGACGCGCACACACGCGCGCGGGCGGGACGGTGGACGCCGAAGGGCAGCGCGGCGGAGCGGTGGAGTGCGCCGAACTCGAGTGCGATGGGACGGCGGAGCGGAGCTGCCTTCGACGCTGTGCGTATACCGTGCCGGGCCCGAGAGTAGGCTTCGATTTGAATAAAAGTCAACGAACTCTCCGGAACTTTGCGCCATTTCGTACCTCCTCGCGGATCGGTGCGGCGCTCTCGACGGCGGGCGGCCGGCGCAGGGCGAGGGTGACGAGCAGGGCACCGACCTTCCCGCCGCGGTCGGCAGCACCACCACGAGCCCCGCCGCTCCGCCGCCGTCCCCGCCTCGGGTCTCCGATCGGAGCAATCGCCGTGTTCTTCGCCGGGCTTGCGGGTACTGGGACCGACCCTCGATCCGACGGCGAGAGAAGCGCGCGATGGAGATCGGCACGAAGGTCAGGACGATTCGGCTGCTCGACGGCGGCCTGCGGCAGGTGGTGCCCGCGAACGCCGAGGGCTACGTGGTGGCCAAGCTGTTCGGCGGTGAGGTCGAGGTCGCCTTCACCCTGCGGGGTCTGCTCGGCGGCACCCGTACGGTCAACGTCCCGGTCGCCCCGACGCACCTGGCGATCGAGCCCTAGGGCGTGGACGCGCTTCGGAACCGCGCCGCCGGTCTCGCATGGCGGCGACCGGGCGCACGACCTCCCGGCACAGCGGGCCCGCCTCGGCCGGTCGTCGGTCGGTGTACGGCGACGGCCTGACGCGGATCGTGCCGGAGCCGGCAGGTCGCGCGGGTCGGTCGGCGTCCGGTTCTCGCCGAGCACCGGGATCAGGCGCGGGGCGGGCGAGGGCACCCTTTCCCCGGGGGCGAGACGGGCCTACGCGGCGTACACGATCCGGCCGTCGAAGATGGTCAGCGCGACCGGGAGATCGGCGATCTCGCGCGGGCCGGTGGTGGTCAGGTCGCCGTCGAGGACGCAGATGTCGGCGACCTTGCCCGGCTCGAGGGAGCCCTTCCAGTCCTCGGCGAAGTCCTGGCGCGCGGCGTTGATCGTGTACGCGCGCACCGCCGTGGCCAGGTCCACGCACTGCTCGGGACCGCTGGCCCGACCGGTCGCCCTCGATTCGCGCAGCATCATCGCGGACACGCCACGGCGCCAGTCGGGGTGGGTGATCGGCGCGTCCGAACTCGCGGTGACCGCGATGCCCGCGTCGACGGCGCCGCGTACCGGCCACTGGTAGGCGGAGCGCTCGGGGCCGACCACGTCGTCCATCAGGTCGGCGATCGTCCATTTGATCGCCGGGTTCATGTTCACCCCCCAGCCGTGCTCGGCGAGCGTGCGCAGGCTGCGCGGCGTGCAGAAGTCGCCGTGGATGACGTAGTGCCGCTCGTCCCGACGCGGGTGTGCGCGGGCGGCCTCCTCGAACGCCTCGACCAGCGCCTCGATGGCCCGATCACCGGTGACGTGTACCCCGATCTGGTGTCCGGCGGCGTGCGCGTGCCCGACGATGGCGCGCAGTTCGTCGACCCGCAGGGTGTCCGAGTCGCCGTGCATGCACAGGCAGCCGTTGCCGCCGCCGACATACTCCTCGCGCATCCACGCGGTGCGGCTCGGCGGTATCCCGTCGGCGAAGACCTTGACGCCCAGGATGCGCAGCAGTCGGGGGTCGAGGTCGGCGATCTTGTCCGGGAGCGGCTCGGCCAGGCGCTCGGGCAGTACGTCGGCCGCCTCGCCCATCGCCAGCGGGAGCAGCAACACACTGACCCTGGCGTCGAGTTCGCCGGTGCGGGCCAGGTCCGCGTAGACCGAGAGGGTCTCCGCGCCGGCCGCACCGAGGAACAACGAGCCACCGCCGGGGCCCAGGCCCGGTTCGGTGAAGCTGGTGATGCCCTCGGCGTGGCAGATCGCGACGGCCGCGCGGACGGCCCGTTCGCGTTCGGCCCGGGTCATCGGCGGTACGGCCGCGTTGACCAGGTTCTGGGCGCCCTCGCGGAGCAGCCCGGTGGGTTCGCCGGCGGCATCCACCTCGATGATGCCGCCGGGTGGGGCGATCGTGTTCCGGTCGATGCCCGCGACCCGGAGGGCGCGGGTGTTCAGCCACGCGGTGTGCCCGCTGAACTCGTAGAGCAGGACGGGTCGATCGGCGACCACGGCGTCCAGGTCCCGGCGGTGCGGGGATCGGGAGTCGGACGCGCTCGACGTCCGGCACTCCGCCAGGTAGCCGATGTCCCATCCGTTGCCGATCACCCACGCGTCCGGCGGCAGCGTCTCGGCGTGCCGGGCGACGGCGGCCGCGATGTCGGCGATCGAACGGACGGCGGGGTACGACACGTCGACCGCGAGCGGCGGGCGGGTGGCGCCGAACGCGCACGCGTGCAGGTGGGAGTCGTTGATCCCGGGCAGCGCGGTACGCCCGGCCAGGTCGATCACCTCGGTCCCGGGGCCGATCAGTGGCCGGATCTCGACGTTCGACCCGACCGCGACGATCCGGCCGGCGCGCACCGCGAGTGCCTCGGCGACGGTGAACTCGGCGTCCACGGTGAGGACGCGGCCGTTGGTCAGGACGAGATCGGCGCGGTCCGGCATCCGGGGCTCCTTGGGTAGCGGCGACACCGGGGAATCGACTCCCGATATAATTTGAGGCCAAACGATATGGACGACCCCGGCCCACCACAAGACCCGGGCGCGGATTCCTCGACTCCGAACGCGGATCCGGGCGGGCACGATCCGGCGAACGACGACCCGGCCTTGCGATCGGCACGCGACCCACCTATCGTTTGGGATCAAATAAGTCCCGAAGGGGTCGGGCGCCGAACGCCTCGAAACGACTCGGTTCGGCGCGCTTCGGTTTGATTCGGGTCGGATTCTTCAAACCGTTTTGATTCGGTTCGTTTGATTCGGTTCGTTCGATGTGTCGACGGAAGGTCGGGTCCCGGTGCGCGCCTTGATCATTCGCCACGACCACGTCTCGCATGCCGGGTACGTCGGTGCGCGCCTGGCCGAACGGGGATTCGCTCCGTACGAGGTGGCCGTCGTCCCCGAGCAACGCTTCCACTCCCCCGACGTGCGCGTCGCCTTCCCCCGCCCGACGGACTTCGACCTCGTCGTGTCGCTCGGCGCGCCGTGGTCGGTGTACGACACGAAGGCGATCGGCACCTGGATCGGCGACGAACTCGCGCTGCCGGCCGAGGCGGTCCGGGCGGACGTACCGGTCCTGGGTATCTGTTTCGGCGCCCAGGCGCCGGCCGCGGCGCTCGGCGGAACCGTCGAGCCGGCGCCGAGGTTCGAACTCGGATGGCATGCCGTCGCATCGCACGAGCCGAGCCTGATCTCCGCCGGCCCGTGGTACCAGTGGCACTTCGACCGCTTCACCGTCCCACCCGGTGGGCGCGAGCCGGCCCGCTCGCCGGCGGGACCGCAGGCGTACGTGCTGGGCCGCTCGCTCGGCGTGCAGTTCCACCCCGAGGTCACCCCGGACACCGTGGCCGCCTGGCTGGACGGCGGCGGCGAAGCCCTGGCCCGGGAACTGGGCGTGGACGTCGCGGGGTTGCGGCGGATCGAGGAGGACGGGCGGGAACGGGCCGACGCGCTGGTGGACGCGTTCCTGGCGGACGTGGCCAAGCTCTGAGCCGCGGCCGGCCCGACCGGCCGAGGGTCGGCGCGGGGCCGCCTCTCGGTGGGTGCCCGTGGTCGGGACACTCACCGAGGGGCCGATTCGGCCCGGTGCGTACGGCCGCTACCGCTACTGCCGCTTTCTCCTCCCGGCGCCGCCCCGGAACACCTCGGCCGCGCGCCCGCCGCGCCGACGGCAGGCCGGACCCGCGAACCCGCGCACGAGGAGCACGGCAGGCCCGATCGGCACCCTCGGCCGCCCAATCGTCGACCCGCCGACACCGGGGAAATCCGCCGCGTTCATCCAGGGTTGGTGGACGAACTACCTTGCCCGGAAAGGCCGATCGACACTTCGGGGCACGACCACCGTACCCCGTCGCGCAGACCCCACGCGTCGGTCACCGCGCGTCCGCGGACGGTTGCAAAAAGGATCAACGTGGGGGTTGACACTGAAAGTTGGTCTAGACCAACCTAGTGGAACGGGGATCGGAGAGGTGTGTGTTCCGGCATGGCCGCCCGCTGATCGAGCGGCCCGGGCCGGGACCGTACGTCCGCTGTGGGTGTGCGCGCCTGTGCGCGGCACCGAGTACAAGGAGGTAGGAATCCCGGCTCGGTCATCGCGGAGAACCACGACCTCCGCGGCGCGACCGGCCGGGCGCGGTGGTGCGCTCTCTTACCAAGTCTGCTTGCCGTAAAACCCGTTCAGCCCTTCGCGAGGTTCCACCACGGGTCGGGGCACCCGGGGATCGCCGAGGGGTCCACGCATCGCGATCCGTCGTTCGCCACCGTCTTCGGGCGACGACCCTCACCGCTGTACGGATGAGCTCTCACAGCACCCGGGCAGCCTCACTCGACGCTCGTTCCGCGACCGGCACAGCCGGCGACTCCCCGCGGCACGAGCGGCCCGACGAGGTTGCGACAGGTGCTGCCCTCGGTCGGACCGGAGCGAGTCGCCCGCCGGTCGGGATCGCGGCCCCCGGCCGCACCCGCCCGCAGCGAACTCCTGCGGCTGGACCGTGACTTCGCTGCGCTCACCGTACCCGGACCGGCGCGTCCGCCCGCTCGACGCTCGTGGTCGTGCCCGGACGACGACGGCGACCACGTCGAGGTCGTACTCGACACGGGCCGCGATGCCCCCTGCCCGAACCACCGCCGAGAGCGGTCGATTCGCTCAGCCACGGAAGAACTTCGAGCCTTGGAGTGGTCACATGCCGACGCCCGACCCATATCCGTATCGAGCAGCCTCGGATATCCCCTACTACAGCGCGGACGGTGAGACCTACCGGGCGCCGACACCGCTGCGTGATCTGAAGAAGTCCAGGCCACTGCGGGTGTTGTCCGAGGAGGACTTCGACTTCTGGCAGACCTACGGCTACGTCGTGGTCAAGGAGGCCATCCCGGCCGCCGCGGCGGCCCGCCTGTTGGAATTCGCGTGGGACTTCCAAGGGCTCGACCCGAACCGGCCCCAGGACTGGTACCGCGACGATCGGGAGTTCCGCTCCGACCTGGACCGCGAACTGCACATCTACGGCTTCGTCGAGGCCTACCACCACCAGCTCATCTGGGACAGCCGGCAGACCCGGCGCGTCTACGACGCGTTCGTGGACGTGTGGGACTGCGAGGAGTTGTGGGTGACGCTGGACCGGCTCAATCTGAACCCGCCCAACATCCGGGACCGCGACCGGGCCCACATCGCGCCCACGGACCAGGGATTCGACATCGAATTGCACTGGGACGTGGACACCACCCTGGAGACACCGCCACAGCGGGTGCAGGGCATCATCGCGCTCGACGACACCCGGCCCGACCACGGCGGATTCCAGTGCTCACCGGAGCTGTTCCGCCGATTCGGCGAGTGGAAGGCCGGACAGCCCGCGGATCGGGACCCGATCCGGCCCGCCGCCGACCGCACCGAGTTCCCGGTGATCCGACCGGAACTCGAAGCCGGCGACCTGCTGATCTGGAACGGACTGCTCGCCCACGGCGTGGCCCGCAACACCTCGGCGAACGGCGTGCGAGCGGTCCAATACCTGTCCATGATGCCCGCGTTGGAGTCCCACCACGAGCAGCGTCGATCCCGGGTCCAATCGTGGCGGCACCTGAGCACACCCGACTGGAACAAGACACTGGTCGGCGACGCGACGAGGCACGAATCGTTGCGCTACGGCACCGCCGTCCTCGACGACCTCGGCGAGAAGCTCCTGGGCCTCCGGTCCTGGAGCGGGCACGACAACGAACAGTGGACCGGAGAGCCGGTATGCACAGAATCTGCCTGACCCTGCCCACCAACCGGGCGTGCGCCGCCACGATATCCGCGATCGGCGAGGAAGCCGCCTACGCGGCGCGGCACTTCGACGTCGAGGTGCACCTGCTGATTCTCGACTCCGCCGACCCGCGGGCGCACGCGGCACACGCCAAGGTCGTCGACGAGGCGCCCGAGTCGCCGAATGTGATCGTGCACCATCTCGACGAGGCCCGGCAGCGCGACTTCCTGCGCACGGTGATCGACCGCGCCGGCGTCGGCAAGCCGGACCTGATGCTGGACCTGATGCTGCCCGACACCGTGTCGTACGGCGCCTGCACCAACCGCGCCTTCCTGATCGCCGCCGCGCTCGGGTGCGCGTCCATCCACCGCCGGGACTCGGACAGCACCTACCAGACCCACCGGGGCGAACCGGTCTTCCCCATCCACCACGAGCTGACATCGCTCGGCAAGCGCGCCGGCGACGCGGTCTCCGGCGTGAGCGAGAACGCGCTGGATCCGGCCTACGAGGACAGGTCCGTGGTCCTGGCGGGCGCTTCGTTCGTCGGGGAACTCTCCGTCGACATCGGGGAGATCCGGCGCATCGACCCCGAGATCTACCACGACATCGTCGGCCTGTGGGCCCCGCCCGAGTGGTCGGAGCAGCAAAAGCGCGCCCTGGTCGCGGAGTCCTTCACCGGATCCGGCACCGACCCGTTCGTCCGGGATCACTCGACGCTGACCATCGTCGACCCGATGCGGATCGACATGTGCAACATCGGTTTCCACCACCAGGTGTACGAGCGGGTACCACTGCCACCGGCGACCGACACCATCGGCAGCGACTACTTCCTCATGCACCTGGTGCACGACGCCGCGCTGCCCGGCGTCCTGCACAACCGCCACATCGTGAACTTCTACACGCCGGAACGGCGTACCGACTCGGGGTTCGTCGCCTATCAGCTCCGGTTGACGAAGTTCTTCCTGTCGATGCTCCACTTCAACTTCATCTACGCCCGGATGGCGACGGCGGGCGACGCGCTCCTCGACGCCGACGGGCACATCCGTCCCCACTCGATCGCCGAACTCGCCCGTGAGAGCGCCCGGTTGGACCACATCGAGAATGTGCGACGGCTGCACAGTCTGGACCGGTCCTACCGGAGGCTGGGCGGCCGATACGCCGCGTTCGCCGACACGCTGGCCGATCGTGGCCCGCGGCTGCTCGACGAGGCCCAGGCGGACATCGAAGACTTCGCGCTGCTGATCGAGGCATGGGCGGCGCTGATCCACGCGAGCAAGGCCACGAGCGTCCACGAACCGCACCGATAGTGGGACCCGGACCGACATCATGCACGTAAACGCACACATGCGCGCCGCCCTGGCGGCCTCCACCGACGACCGCATCGTCTTCGACCTCGCCGGCATCCAAGAGCGATACGACTCCCTGCTGGGCGAGTTGCCCGACATCTCGGTGCGATTCGCGATGAAGGCCTGCCCCGTGGACGAGGTGCTGGCCTGTCTGGCCGACAAGGGCGCCGGCTTCGACGCGGCGAGCCCGCGGGAGATCGAGCAGGCGATCGCCACCGGTGTACCGATCGATCGCATCCACTACGGCAACACCATCAAGTCCGACCGGAACATCGCCGACGCATATCGCCTCGGCGTCCGGGACTTCGCCACCGACAGCCTCGAGGACGTGCGCGCCGTCGCCGTCCACGCGCCCGGCGCCCGGGTGTTCTGCCGACTGGCCACCAGCGGCGAGGGAGCCCTGTGGGGCCTCAGCCGCAAATTCGGCTGCTCCGGAACCGACGCGGTGCTCGTCATGGAGGAGGCCCACGCGCTGGGCCTGATCCCCTCCGGCCTGTCGGTGCACGTCGGTTCCCAGCAGATGACCACCGAAGCCTGGCAGGACGCCTTCGACCGCATCGCGGACGTGCTCGCGAACCTGAATCGGCGCGGGATATTCCCGGACCACGTCAATCTCGGCGGCGGGTTGCCGGCCCTGGGCTACCTCGACCGGCACGGCCGGCCGTTGCACCCCCCGATGGACAAGATGTTCGCGGTCATTCGCGAGGGCATCGCGCGCCTGCGCGAGGTGTCCGCGACACCGCTGGACTTCCTGATGGAGCCCGGACGCTACTTCGTCGCCGACAACGGCGCCATCCGGGCCCGGGTGTCCCGGCTGTCCGCGCGCGAACAACTCGACGGACAGCGCCAGTACTGGCTGTACCTGAGCTGCGGGAAGTTCAACGGCCTCTACGAGATGGACGAGTTGCAGTATCGACTGGTCTTTCCCACGCACGACGACCCGGAGTTCGTGCCGGCCGTTGTCGCGGGCCCCACCTGCGACAGCGACGACGCCTACTCGCACCGGGACAACCTCACCCGGGTGCCCAAGTCGGTCGCCTCGGGGGATCCGGTCTGGATCGTCTCCTGCGGCGCGTACGTCACCAGTTACACCACCCTGGGGTTCAACGGTTTCGGTCCGCTCCCCTACACGTGGACCGGCGGCGATCCCGGTGACCTTGATGATCCTGATGCTCGGGACGATCCCGACGACGCTCGGCGCCGGTGTCCGACCCGGCGTGCCGACCTGGTCCTGGACGGACTGCGGTGATGGGCCGGCACGCGCGGATACGACACATCACCCAGGACGACTGGGACCACATCGTCGCGCTGGAGGCCGCCACGTATGCCGACGGCGCGCTGTCCGAGGAGCGGCACGCGTTGGAGTCGCGCGCCCGCTCGTCGCCGGCCACGTGCTTCGTGCTGGACCTCGAACGACGGCCGGCGGGCTACGTACTGGCCCTGCCGTACCCGATGTTCCGGTATCCGGACCTGACCCGCGCGGAGGACGTGGTCTTCCACTCGCGCAACCTGCACCTGCACGATCTCGTCGTCGCCGAGCGTCATCGCGGCAACGGTTTCGCGGGCGATCTCCTGGACCGCCTGATGACGACGGCGCGGGCCAAGAGGTACGAACGCGTCTCGCTGATCGCGGTCGGCGGCAGCGAGGCGTTCTGGGCGGCGAACGGCTTCGCCGCCGTTCCCGAGGTCCCGCTCTCCGCGAGTTACGGCGCGCACGCGGTGTACATGTCCACGGCGGTGCACGAGGGCCGCGCATCGAGAAGGCGACACCCGTCGATGGTCCGCTCCGCGGATCGTCCCCACACGACGAAGTAGGCGCATACCCATGTTTCGCGTTCGCGACGACTTCCGCCGAGCCCAGGTGGCGATCGCGGCCCTGTTCTGCTTCCTCGGGCTCCAGTACGCCACCTGGGCCTCGCGGCTGCCCGCGCTCAAGACGAAGCTCGACCTGAGCGAGGCCGAGGTCGGCCTGCTGCTGATGGCGTGCGGCGCGGGCGCGGCGGCCTCGTTCCCGCTCGTGGCGATCCTGACCAAGCGCCTGGGCTCCCGACTCCTCGCGCTGTTGTCCGCCTCGGTGCTCGGCCTGCTCCTGCTCGCGTTGGCCGCGGCACCGAACTATCCGGTGGCGTTGGTGATCATCTGCTGCGACGGGGTGGCCGTGGGGTGCCTCAACGTCGCCATGAACGCGCAGGGGGCCGCGCTCGAAGTCGCCCACCAGCGCACCGCGATGTCCCAACTGCACGCGACGTTCAGCGCCGGATCGTTGTGCGCCGCGCTGCTGGCGTCCGGGATGAACGCGGTGACGTCGAACCTGACCGCGCACTTCGCGGTGGCCTGCGTACTGCTGTCGCTGCTCCTGGGCTTCGCCCGGTCGGGCCTGTTGACCGAGGATCGGCCCGCGGAGCAGTCCGCCGCACCGGAGGAGTCGCCGGAGCGGAGCGGGCGCGGCTTGACCCTGCCGTCGCGGATCACCCTCTGGATGGGCTGCGCGATGGCGTTCGGCACGGTGACCGAGGGGGCGATGAACGACTGGTCCGCGCTCTACATGAAGGATGTCGCGCACGCGGCCTCGGAGGTGGCGCCGCTGGGCATCGCGGTGGTCTCGGTGATGATGGTGCTGGCCCGCGTGTTCGCCGACGGCTGGCGCAGCAGGTGGGGCGACGGCCGGATCGTCCGGGTCGGCAGCGCGCTGGCCGGGGCGGGGCTGGCGGTCGCACTGCTGGTCGGTGGCGTGGTGCCGGCGCTGATCGGCTTCGCCTGCGTCGGCCTGGGCATCGCGGCGGTGACCCCGTGCGTGTACGTCGCGGCGGCCCGGGCGGGCTCGGACGCGCTGGCCCTGGTCGCCGCCATGGGTACCACCGGCCTGCTGGCCGGACCGGCGCTGATCGGCTTCATCGCGAGCGGCAGCAGCCTGGTGTGGGGCATGGGCGCGGTGGCCGCCTCGGCGCTGCTGGTCTCGGTGTGCGCCACGCGGATCCGCTGGACCGGGCCGGGCGAGGGGGACCCGGTCGCGAAGGCCGTCGCGGCGGCCGAACCGGTCGCCGACGTCGAGCCGTTGACGGACGCCGGAGCCTGACGTGGACGCGGGTCAACCGACCAGCGCCCGGCGGTACTTCGTGGCCAACGCGACCGCCCTGCCGCCCAGCGCCACCACCCCGACCAGCGCGTCGTCCCGGTGGTAGCCGACCGCGCAGTCCCCGTCCCAGTCACCCTCCAGCAGGCGCACGTCCGCGCCCGCCACTCCTGGGGCACCGTGCGACTGGAGGCGCTCGTCGTACTGGTCCGACCAGAACGTCGGCAACGGCGCGAACGGCGTCGGATCGCAGGCCGTGCCGGCCAGGTGTGCGGCGAGCGTGCGGGCCGCACGTTTGGCGCTGTCGGTGGGCATGCTCCAGTGCTCGACCCGGCGCGGTACGTCGTCGTAGCGCGGATTGACGAACCGGGCCACGTCGCCCACGGCGACCACCTCGGGGCGGGACTCGACGCGCAGGAGCGGGTCACAGCGCACCCCGTCGTCGAGATCGAGGCCGTTCCCGGCCAGCCATTCGGTGTTCGGGATCGAGCCGACGGCCTCGACCACGACGTCGGCGGGCAGTTCCCGGCCGTCGTCCAGCAGCACGCCGGTGACGTACCGCTCCCCGGTCGACTCCCGGACGGTGCGGCCGAGTTCGAACCGCACGCCGCGGGCGGTATGCCGCCTGCGCAGCGCCGCGCCCAACTCGGCGCCGAGCGGGCGGTGCATCGGCTCCGCCTCGGGTCCCACCACCGTCACCCCGGCGCCGAGCGAGCGCGCGGTCGCGGCCACCTCGCAGCCGATGAAGCCCGCGCCCACGACCACCACCCGGCGGCCCGGGCCCAGTGCGGCGCGCAGGCGTCGCGCGTCGTCGAGGGTGCGCACGACGTGCCGTCCGAGCCGGGGCCCCGGGCAGGTCAACCGGCGTGGACGCAGGCCGGTGGCCACCACGAGGCCCGCGTACGACAACCACTCGCCGTCCGCGAGCCGGATCCTTCGGGCCGTCAGGTCGGCCGCGACGGCGGCCCGGCCGAGCCGCCAGTCCACGTCGGCGCAACTCGCCCGCGGGCGGAAGGCGAGCGAGGCGTGCGAGACCCCGCCCGCGAGCGCGTCCTTGGACAGCGGCGGCCGGTTGTACGGCATGTGCGGCTCGTCGCCGACGACGGTGATCCCGCCGGTCCAGCCGGCCGCGCGCAGTTGTTCGGCGGCACGCAGACCGCCCATGGAGGCGCCCACCACGACGACCCGGGCAGCGGTCACGGTTCAGTCCTCGATCGTGATGGCCTGGAGCGGGCACACGTCGGCGGCCTCTTCGACCGCTTCGCGCAGCGCCTCGTCCGGTTCGCCGACGAACTCCAGTCGCCCGGCGGCGTTGATCCGGAATACCTCGGGCGCGGAGAACACGCACTGCCCGTGGTCCTGGCAGCGGTCCATGTCGACGACGACCTTCACGGTGTGGTCCCTTCTTCCGATCGATGGGGAGGTGGGTGGCGGGAAGCGGATCGGCGCGCGGGCGGGTCGCGGGGCGGGTCGCGGAGGGCGCGCGGGCACGATCCCGGTCAGCGCCGGGGCGCCCGGATGCCGCGGAACTCCCAGTCGCCGCCCAGCGCGGTGGAGAGCACCTCTTCGGACTCCGTGGGCTGGGCACCGCAGTCGGTACGGATCGGGGTGGGGCCGGTGACGATGTGATTGGTGAGTCGGCCCAGGCCTTCCGCCTCGACCTCGACCACGTCCCCCGGCCGCACCGGACGCGAGCCGGCCGGCGTACCCGACAGCAGCACGTCGCCGGGGTTCAGCGTGATCGTGCGGGCGATATCGGCGACGAGGTAGTGCATGTCCCACTCCATCTCGTCGGTCGAACCCTCCTGCACCACCTCGCCGTTGACGTAGGTGCGCAGCGCCTTGCCGCGGAAGTCCCAGCCCTCGACCAGGCCCGGGCCCAACGGGCACAGCGTGTCCGAGCCCTTGACCCGCAACATCGAACCCGCGTCGGTGTCCCGGAAGTCGTGCAGGCCGTAGTCGTTGGCCACCGTGTAGCCGCGGATGAAGGCGCCCGCGTCGGCGGGGGCGATGTTGCGACAGGTGCGGCCGATCACGATGGCGATCTCGCCCTCGTAGTTGAGGTATTTGCAGCCGTCCGGGCGCACGATCGCGCCGCCGTGGGCGTTCAGCGACGACGTGGGCTTGTGGAAGTAGGTCGGCGCGGACGGCAGCGAGGTGCCGAATTCGGCCACCCGGCTGCGGTGGTTGAGGTGTACGGCGATGATCTTGCCGGGCTCGACCGGCGGCAGGTGCCGGGCATCGGCGGTCTTGGTCATTCGGCCGTCCGCGGCAACCAACTCAGCGCCCTCGTGGACGACTTCGACGATCGCGCCGTCGAGCAGGATGCGACGGTACTCGGTGGTGCGGCTCATGTGGTGGGTCCTTGGCTGCCGGGGGTCGGACCGGCGGACGCGGTCCAGCCGTCGAGGGGTCGGTCGAACCAGACGTGGGCCTGGCCGGTGCCGGTGGCGTTCTCGTAGTCGCCGACCAGCCGGCCGGGCGCGGTGCAGCGTTCCTCGCCGAGCGCGCCGAGCATCATCAGGTAGTGCCCGAAGCGGGCCTCGGGCTTGTGGCGCAGGAACTCCGGCATGCCCGCGAGCACGCTCGCGTGGTCGCCGCGTTCCATCCAGGCGATCCGCTGTTCGTCGGCGGCGCGGGCCTGCGGGGTGCGCACGTGGACCGGGTCGGACGCCTCGTGGGCGCGCAGTTCGCGCAGGTTCCAGAAGGTGTGCGAGAAGGCGCCGGAGGCGACCAGCAACACCTTGCGATCGGTGGCCGCGATGCCGTCGGCGAGCGCGCGCCCGAGCCGCAGGTTGTCCTCGACGTCCGCGGTCTGGCAGCAGCCGATGCCCATCCAGCGCTTGCCGGGCACGCCGAGGTGGTGCCACAGGTTGACGGTGGCGTAGTGGATCGGCAGGTACGGGTCCCCGATCGGGGTGATCCAGGTGCCGTGTCGGTCGGCGAAGCCGGCGGTGGCGTGCGCCAGTTCCGGATCGCCGGGGAAGTCGTAGGGGATCTGCCGCATGCCGCGCGGCAGTTCCTCGGAGGTGTACAGCCCGCTGCGCCGCGGTTGCGCGGCGATCACGTACTCGACGGTGGTCGCCCAGTGCGAGTCGAAGACCACGACGGTGTCGTAGTCGAGCCGCTCGAACACCTCGGCGCGCAGCTCGGCCAGGGCCGGGACCAGGCTGATCTCCTTGCCCTCGTTGAGCTCGTGGCGGACCTCGCTCGGCAGCATGATGGTGGGCGAGTGGGCCAGGATGCCCGCGCCGACGATCTCGCCCATGGTCAGCGCCACCCGTTCGGCGCCGTGACGGTGTTCTTCACGTCGCAGTAGAAGTCGAAGCTCCAGGTGCCGCCCTCGCGGCCGACGCCGGATTGCCGGGAGCCGCCGAACGGGGCGCGCAGGTCCCGGACGAAGAAGCAGTTGACCCACACCGTCCCGGCGACGAGTTCCCCGCCGACCCGCGTCGCGCGTTCGCGATCTCCGGTCACCAGCGTCGCGGCGAGCCCGAATCGGGTGTCGTTGGCGAGCCTGATCGCCTCGGCCTCGGTGGTGAAGGTCTGCAGGGTCAGCACCGGGCCGAAGACCTCCTCCTGGACGATCTCGCCGTCCTGGGCGACGTCGGTGAGCAGGGTGGGTCGGTAGTACAGGCCGCCGAGGTCGGTGTCGCGCCCGCCGCCGAGCAGGGCCTTGGCGCCGGCGTCGAGCGCGCGGCGGACGAAGCCGTCCACCCGGTCCACGTGTTCGGCGTGGATGTTGGGACCGACGTCGGTGGCCGGGTCGCGCGGGTCGCCCTGGACCAGGGTGCGCGCCCTGGCCAGGAAGCGGGTGGTGAACTCGGCGGCGATCGAGGCGTCCACGAGCAGCCGGGTGGCGGCCAGACAGACCTGGCCGGCGTTGTCGTACTGTTCGACCGCGAGTTCGACGGCCAACTCGAGGTCGGCGTCGGCGAAGACCAACAGTGGTGACTTGCCGCCCAGTTCGAGGCTGACCGGGGTCAGATTGGCGGCGGCCGCGGCACCGATGTGGCGGGCGGTGGGCACCGAACCGGTGAAGCTGATCCGACGCACGTCCGGGTGGGCGGTCAGCGCGGCGCCGACCTCCTCGCCGTAGCCCTGGACCACGTTGAACACCCCGGCCGGCAGGCCCGCCTCGGCGGTGATGTCGGCGAGCAGCGACGCGGTCAGCGGCGTCCACTCGGCGGCCTTGAGCACGACGGTGTTGCCCGCCGCGAGCGCCGGCGCGATCTTCCAGGTGGCCAGCATCAGCGGCGCGTTCCACGGCGTGATCAGTACGCACGGCCCGGCGGCGTCCCACGAGACGTGGTTGTCGTGGCCCCGGGTCTCGAAGTCGTCGTGGCGCAACTGCCCGGTGAGCCAGTCCGCGAAGAAGCGGAAGTTGTGCGCGACGCGCGGCATCACCCCGCGCAGGTGCGAGCGCAGCAGCGCGCCGTTGTCGGTGGTCTCCACGATCGCCAGCTCGGCGAGCCGGGCCTCGACCCCGTCGGCGATGGCGTGCAGGAGGCGGGCGCGCTCGGCGGGCGTGGTCGCGGCCCAGGCCGGGAACGCGGCGCGGGCGGCGGCGACGGCGGCGTCCGCCTCGGCGCGGCCGGCCCGGGCGATCTCGCCGATGACGGTGCCGTTGATGGGCGAGACGTCGGTGAAGGTGTCCGAAGACCCGACGCGCTCGCCACCGATCCAGTGCCGGGTGTCGACGCGGACGCCCGCAACGGTGACCTCGGTCATGTGGATAACCCTCCCAATCGTTTGACCCCAAACAATCTAGCCGGCCGCGATCGGGACGGTCAAGGGGTGCGCGCGGACCCGCCCCGGTTCCCGATGCCCGGGTTCGCGGGGGCCGGCCCCGCACCCCCGACGCCCGGCTTCACGGAGTCGGCCGCGTACTCCCGACGTCCGGGCGCGCGGGGCCGGCCCCGCGTTCCCACACCCGGACCCCGGGACCGCGTCGCATTCCCCGCACCCGGCTTCCGTTGTATCGTTTGCTCCCAAACAATCTCGTCGGCGAAAGCGGGCAGCATGTTGCGGCTCTCCCACCAGGACTGGCTCGAACGGGCGGCGCGGCTGCGCCCGGTGACCGTCCATCACATCGACGGCGCCGACCACGCCGGCGACGGCGACACGTTCACCGTGATCGCACCGCGCGACGGGACACCGCTCGCCGACGTGGCGCGGGCCGGGCGGCGCGAGGTGGACCTGGCCGTGGCCGCCGCCCGCCGCGCCTTCGACACCGGGGCCTGGCCCCGACTCGCGCCCGCCGAGCGCGGCCGCGCGCTGATCCGGTTCGCGGACTCGATCCAGGCGCACCGCGAGGAACTCGCGCTGACCATCGCGCTGGAGATGGGCAAGCCGGTCACCGAGGCGTACACCATCGAACTGCGCGCGGTGGCGGCCTGCTTCCGCTGGTACGGCGAGATCGCCGACAAACTGGTCGACGAGGCGCCGCAGACCGCCTCGGACGCGCTCGCGCTGGTCACCCGGGAGCCGGTCGGCGTGGTCGCGGCCGTCGTCCCGTGGAACTTCCCGCTCACCATGGCCGCCTGGAAGGTCGCCCCCGCGCTCGCGGCCGGCTGTACGGTCGTGCTCAAGCCCGCCGAGCAGTCACCGCTGTCCGCGCTGCGCCTGGGCCGGCTCGCCGCCGAGGCCGGCCTGCCGCCGGGCGTCTTGAACGTGGTCGCGGGCGAGGGCCCCACCGCCGGCCGCGCGCTCGGCCTGCACCCGGACGTCGACGTGCTCGCGTTCACCGGCTCGACCGCGGTCGGCCGACACTTCCTGCGCTACGCGGCCGACTCCAATCTCAAACGGGTCTGGCTCGAACTGGGCGGCAAGTCGCCGAACATCGTGCTGCCCGACGCCGACCCGCTCGCCGCCGCGGCGAGCGCGGCGTGGGGCGTCTTCTTCAACCAGGGCGAGATGTGCACCGCGCCGTCCCGCCTGCTCGTGCACTCCTCGATCGCGGACCGGGTGACGGACGCGGTGGTCGAGCGGGCCCGGGCCCTGCGTGTCGGCGACCCGCTCGACCCGGCCACCACCATGGGCGCGCTGGTGAGCGCGGAGCACCTGGTCCGGGTCCGCGAGCACATCGCCCGCGCGCACGCGGCGGGCGCCCGGCTGCGCACCGGCGGGGCGCGGTTGGAGCGGGCCGGCCACTACCTGGAGCCCACCGTGTTCGACCGGGTCGCCCCGGACATGGCGCCGGCCCGCGAGGAGGTGTTCGGACCGGTGCTCGCGGTGCTGACCTTCGACACCGAGGACGAGGCGATCCGGCTCGCCAACGCGAGCGAGTACGGCCTCGCGGCAGGCCTGTGGACCACGAACCTGTCCGCCGCGCACCGGATCTCGCGCGCGCTGCGGGCGGGCACCGTATGGGTCAACTGCTACGAGGAGGGCGGCCTGAACGTACCCTTCGGCGGCGTCAAACAGTCCGGCCACGGACGGGACAAGTCGCTGCACGCGCTGGAGAAGTACACCGACCTGAAGACCACCTGGATCGCGCTGTGACCCGCGGCCCTCGCCGTCCCCGAAGCGACCGACGCCCACACCGCCGCCACCGCCCCCACCGCCCCCGAGACCCGCGGAGCCCGCTGTGATCCGTCCGTTGATCGCGCTGCCGTGCCGGTTCGCGGCCACCACGTCCGCGCTTCGCCACGCCGCCGAGGTGACCGCCCGAGCCCTGGCCGAGGCGGTGTACGCGGCGGGCGGCGAGCCGTTCATGATGCATCCGGCCGAACCGGACGAGGCCGCGTCCCGCCTGTCCCGCGCGGACGGCCTGCTGCTGCCCGGCGGCGGCGACCTGGCACCGAGCAGCTACGGCGCGCGCACCGTGCACGGCGAGGTGTACGACGTCGACGCCGTACAGGACGCCTTCGACCTCGCCGCCGCCCGGTACGCCCTCGCCGTCGGCCTGCCCACCCTGGCCGTGTGCCGCGGCCTCCAGGTGGTCAACGTGGCCCTGGGCGGCACCCTCACCCAGGACATGCCCGTCCACCACCGCCACGTGATCCACCCGGTGATCCTCACCCCCGACTCGGCCACCGCCCGCGCCGCCGGCACCACCGAACTCGACGCCTCCTGCTACCACCACCAGGCGGTGGAACGCCTGGCCCCCGGCCTCCGCGTCACCGGCACCTCCCCCGACGGCACCATCGAAGCCCTCGAACCCACCACCCCCACCGGTTGGTTCGTAGCCGTCCAATGGCACCCCGAAGACACCGCCCGCACCACCCCGGCCCAACAATCCCTCTTCGACACCCTCACCGAGTCGGCCCACCGATACGCCGGCCGGACTCCTTCACCGGCCTGAGCCCGAGCGGCCCGGGCGCGGAACCGGGAGTCCGCGGGTCACGGGGTGACGATGGGGAAATTCGGGTCGAAGGTGTCCAGGAGGGAGGCGAGGGAGGGCAGGAGGGACTTGTCGCCGGTGAGGGTGATCGTGCCGGAGTCGGCCAGGGCGTGGGCGCTGTCGGGCTCGAGGAGGGTGGCGACCAGGGCGGGCTTGGGGCCGGTGACGGTGAGCGCGGCGTCGGGGGACGCGCCGGGGCGGGCGTTGAGTACTCCTCGGCGCACCCACATGGTCCAGGTCCGGTCGAGATCGGTGAAGTGGAAGTCGATGCGCAGGTCCGCGTCCGCCGCCTTGTCGCCGATCACGTGCACGGCCACGAAGTCGAAGAGGATGTCGATCGGCATCGCCAGGATGGTGTCCGGGCTCGCTGACGCGAAGGTGGCGGGTCGGACGCCCTCGCGCAGTTCGCGGGCCGCGGTCAACAGGATGCCGCGCCACTGCGGGCCCTCGGCCTGGTAGCCCAACTGCTCGTAGGCGTCCGCCTGGAGGTCCCGCGCGACGTGGTTGTCGGGATCGGCGAACACCAGGGTGTGCAGGATCTGCGCGGCCCAGCGGTAGTCCGCGGCCGCGAAGGCCCGCCGCCCCTCCTCGACGATCCTCTCCGCACCGATCAGGTCGACGAAGCGCCGCGCGGTCTCCACCGGCGGATGCGGGTACAGCGAGACCGGGTCGCCGTCCCACATGCCCAACTCCTTGGTGTACACCGCCCGTACGTCGTGGTGGAGTGTGCCGTGGTAGCCCCGGTTGTACCATTTGCGGCCGAGTTCCTCGGGCAGTTCGATCAGTTCGGCCGCCTCCAGCGGGGTGTGGCCCTTGTTGGCCAAGCGCAACGCCTGGTCGTGCAGGTACTTGTAGGTGTCGCGCTGGGACTCCAGGAAGGCCGTCACCGCGGCGTTCTCCCACACCGGCCAGGTGTGCGGGCCGTAGTGCACCCGGACGTCGTCGCCCCAGCGCTGGAGCGTCTCGTCCAGGTAGCGGGCGAAGTTGCGCGCGTCCCGGGTCCGCGCCCCGCGCAGCGTCTGGATGTTGTGCAGCGCGTGGTTGGCGTTCTCCGCGCAGGTCAGCGCGCCCAGTTCGGGGATCCAGATGTGCATCTCCTCGGGCGCCTCGGTGTCCGGCGCGTACAGGAACTCGAAGGTCAGCCCGGCCAGGTCGCGCCGGGTCCCGGTCTCGGTGATCGGGTCGGTGGGGGAGAGGTAGGAGATGGTGACGCCGGGGACGGTGGTGATGCCGATCCCGCACGTGACGCAGCCGGTCGGGGACAGATCCAGCAGGCTGCCGAACGCGTAGCCCGCACGGCGCGACATCGCGTTGCCGGCGATCACGTTCTCACCGATCGCGTGCTTGTCGAACGAGGCGATCGTGCCCGGCGCGATGATCGGCACCTTGCCCGACGCGACCTGTTCGGCGCTCAGCACGCCCTTGACCCCGCCGTAGTGGTCGATGTGGGTGTGCGTGTAGATCACCGCGGCGACCGGTTTGTCGCCGACGTGCGCGTGGATCATCGCCATCGCCTGGGTCGCGGCCTCGACCGAGGCCATGCAGTCGATCACCACCAGTGCGTCGTCACCCTCGATCACGGTGAGGTTGGCGATGTCGTTGTTGCGGACCTGGAAGACGCGGTCCGCGACCCGGTACAACCCGCCCTTGCGGATCAGTTGGGACTGCCGCCACAGGCTCGGATGCACGGTGTCCGGCGCCGGCGCGTCGTCGGCGATGTAGTCGAACCGTGCCGCGTCGAAGATGACCCGCCCGTCGGCGCCGTGGAGTCGGTCCGGGAGCGGGGCGATGAAGCCGCGTTCGGCGTCGGCGAAGTCCTGCCGGTCGTCCATGGCGTAACGGGCGACGGCCGCGCGATTGGCCTCGGCGGTCGCCCGGGTGGCGGGCTTGGGCGCGGGGGACATGATCGTTCTCCTGTCCACGACGGCGAGGGGCCGGACACCCCCGAACCGAGGACGGCGCACATGCCCGACCGATCCACACTCGCCCGCCGGCCGACCTCTCGCAACGCGACCGGCGTCGCGGACACCCTGTGCCCATCGGCGATCACACCCGGACACGGACCCGCGCGTCGGGACCGGCCCGTGATCGCGGTTCAGCCCTTCGCGCGCCGCCCGCCGCGGCGGGGTTTGGGGGCGCCGCCGGCCAGCAGGTCCTGGCGGCGCTCCTCGCCCTTGGCCTCCAGGCGGGCCACGATGCGGCGCAGCGAGTCGGCGAGGGTCAGGCACTCGTCCGCGCTCAGGTCGTCGGTGACGAAGGCCTCCTCGGCGTTGAACGCCGGGAAGACCCTGGCCATCAGGTCCTCGCCGGCGGGGGTCAGCGAGAGCAGGACGAGCCGCCCGTCGGTGGCGTGCGCGGCGCGGGCGAGCAGGCCGCGGGTCTCCAGCGTGCGGGCGACCCCGGTGAGCGTGCCCTTGGAGATGCCCGCCTCCTCGGCGACGTGTCGGGTCTCGCTCTCGCCCCAGATCCACACCTCCCACAGCACGGTGAACGCGGTCCAGGTCAACTCGGCGTCGCGCAGCACCGAGTTCTCCAGGTGCTGGCGCACCGCGGCGGCCGCGCGGTAGATGTTCGACACCGCGGCCATCTGCTCGCGCCGCAGCGGGATGTCGCCCAGGCGCGCCTGGACGGCTTTCTCCGTTTCGGTGATGGACCGCTTGCCGACCACGTGCTCCGCCTTCTTCGTCGTTCGCGTCCGAGGGTGACCCGTTACGCCTTCCGCACCCCGAAATCTAGCCCTTGTGGGGACCTGTTTGCATCCGTACGATCAACGGCACCCGCAGATCGTACGGGCCCAAACGAATGGGTTCCCGCCCCTCGGAGGCGCCGGGCATGGCATCCAGACAAGCGTCGACGACCAGCACCAGCACCAGCACCAGCGACCCCGAAGCCGCCCCCGCACGCGGTTCGCTCGGCGTCGCGCACATCGTGTTCTTCGTGGTGGCGGCCTCCGCCCCGCTCACCGTCGCCGCCGGCGGCATCCCGCAGAGCCTCGCGGTCACCGGCACCTCGGGAATCCCCGCGGTCTACCTCGTACTGGCCGCCCTGCTCGCGATCTTCAGCGTCGGCTACGCCGCGATGAGCCGACGGATCACCGGCGCCGGCGCGTTCTACGCGTACGTCGCCCAGGGCCTGGGCCGGGCCGCCGGACTGGGCGCAGCGTTCGTGGCGCTGATCTCCTACAACGCGATGCAGATCGGCATCTACGGCCTGTTCGGCTTCACCACCGCCGACTTCCTGGACGCCAAGCTCGGGTGGCACGTGGAGTGGTGGGTGGTGGTCCTGGTCGGCATCGTGGTCGTGGGCGTGCTGGGCTACCTGCGGATCGACCTCAACGCCCGGGTGTTGGCCGCGCTGCTGATCGCCGAGACGGCGACCGTGCTCGTCTTCGACATCGGCGCGTTCACCCAGGCGCCGGACGGCATCTCGCCGCACCCGTTCTCCTGGGACGCGCTGACCTCGGGCTCGATGGGCGCGGCGTTCTGTTTCGTGATGGCGTCCTTCACCGGCTTCGAGTCGGCCGCGATCTACGGCGAGGAGTGCGTGGATCCCAAGCGCACCGTGGCCCGCGCGACGTACGTGTCGGTCGGCGTGATCGGCGTGTTGTACGCGCTCACCGCGTGGGCCCTGATGAGCGGCGCCGGTACCGACAAGGCGGTGGACGCGGCGACCGAACACGGGCCGAACCTGATCTTCGTCCTGGGCGGCGACCGGATCGGCTCGGGCTTCGCGGACCTGGCCCAGGTGTTTCTGATCACCAGCCTGTTCGCGGCGCTGCTGTCCTTCCACAACGCGGTCGCGCGCTACTTCTTCGCGCTGGGCCGCGAGGGTGTGCTGCCCACCGCGCTGGGCCGGACCCACCCGCGCACCGACTCGCCGCACCTGGGCTCGGCCACCCAGACCGCGCTCGCCGCCGCGGTGGTGATCCTGTTCGCCGTGCTCGACCGCGACCCGATGGCGACGCTGTTCAACTGGTTCACCAACCTGGGCGCGCTGGGCGTACTGCTGTTGCTGGTGCTGACCTCGCTCGCGGTGGTCGCGTTCTTCGCGCGCGACGGCGCCGACGGCGAGAGCGCGTGGAGTCGGCTGATCGCGCCGGCCGGATCCGCGCTGCTGCTCGCGGCGGTGTTCGTCGCCGCGCTGGACAACTTCGGCGTGCTGCTGGGCGTCGACTCCGGCTCGGCGCTGCGCTGGGTGTTGCCCGCGCTGGTGCTCGGCGCGGGCGTGCTCGGCGCGCTGTTCGCGCTGTACCTGCGCGCGGCCCGGCCGGGCGTGTACGCGGGCATCGGACGCGGCCGGAGCTGACCACGCGCACACCCGTGCGCGGCCGGAACCGAACGCGTACGCGCTCGCGCCTGGCCGGAGTCGAACGCGCACGCACTTACGCGCGACCGGGGCCGAACGCGCACGCACGAGGGCCCGAGCACCGGATCGCGGTGCTCGGGCCCTCGTGCGCGTACCGCGCCCCGCACGGCGCCCTACGCCGCGCCCGAGCCGCCGCTCGCCAGGAGCGTGCCGCCGTTCCAGACCACGCCGACCTGGCGGTAGTACGCGCCGATCACCTCGCGCACCTCCAGTCGGGCCAGTTCCTCGGTGGGCGCCTCGAACAGGGTCAACTCCGCGTCGCCCGCCCAGGCCCCGCCGCCCTCGGCGGACTCCGCGCCGGTGGCCACGAGTTCGTCCAGGGCCAGGCCCTTGCCCGGTTCGATCGAGGGCAACCAGCGGTGGTGCGCCATCGGGTGCCCGTTGACGAAGCCGTTGGTCGGCGACGGCTCGCGCAGCGTCACCACGGCCTCGGCCAGCCGCCGGTCGGCGGCGGCGAGCGTGGCGCCGAACATCGCGCCGGCCTCGATCCGCGGCGCCGGGCCGTACGGGTGCGGCCGGGTCTGGTGGATCGACCCGAGCTTCTTCGGATAGCCCTGGTGCAGGCCGCGCGCGATGGCGAAGTCCTTGTCGACCCAGATGTACACGCAGCGCGAGTAGGTCACCCCCGCGTACCGGCAGCGCACCACCGCGAAGCACTCCTTGTACTGCCCGCGCACCGGGTCGAGCAGTTCCGCGCCCGTGGTCGAGCAGGACTGCCAGTCGGCCCAGATCAGCGCCACCGCGCCCGGGTCCTCGTCGGCGAGTGACAGTTGCGGCGGCAGCAGTTCGGCGACCCGCGCGGGGTCGGTGCGGTACTCGATGGTGAGCAGGTCGCCCGAGTACCGCCACGGCGGCGCCGGAATCATCGAGGACCGGCCCGTGCCGGTCTTGGGGTGGAAGAAACCGTGTACACCGGTCATGGCGACTCCCTCGAAGCACGGTGCGGCCCGGAACGGGTTCGGAGCCGATAGGTCGTTTGGGTCCGTACGATATGCCTCCCGTCGCTCGTTGTCACGCGCGTGCGACCACCCGCCGACACCCGCCCCGCCTCCCGCCGCCACGCGCGCAAAGGCTTGCCCCAAACCCTTGTGCGCCACCGGCGACCTCCATATGGTTTGGGCTCAAACGAATCGGCCGTCCTGCCGCCGCCCGTCTGTGCGAGGAGAAACCGGTGAATCCATCAGCAGTGGACCGGGCCCGCGACGTCGTCGCCGACCTGAAGGCGCGGGGCATCGACGTGGTCCGGATCGCCTACCCGGACCTGATCGGCACCGATCGCGGGCGCGACGTGCTGGTGGACCACCTGCCCTCGGTGTGCGCCCACGGCCTTGCCTTCTGTCGGGCGGTCTTCCACACCACCCCACAGGGGCAGACCGTCCCGGTGGCCGGCGGCATCGACGCGGGCCTGCCGGACATCTGCGTGTTCCCGGACCTGGACACCCTCGTCGCGATCCCGTGGGAGCCCGGAGTCGCGTGGTGCCTGGGCGATACCACGGACCCGGCGACCGGCCGGCTCGCCGCCGAGGCGCCGCGCTCGCTGCTGCGCGACGTGCTGACCCGGATGGCCGACGAGGTGGGCCTGCGGCCGGTGGTCGGGCCCGAGTTGGAGTACTTCCTGTGCGAGCCGGACCCGGCCCGTCCGGGCGGTTGGCGGCGCTACGGCGACGCCCCGGGCAACGTGTACGTGGCCGGCCGACGCGGCGACCCGGACGGACACCTGCTGCGCACGCTGCGCGGCCTGGGCGCGCTGGGCATCGGCGCCACCACCGGCAACCACGAGTACTGCTCCGGCCAGTTCGAGATCAACCTGGACCACTCGCCCGCGCTCGACGCCGCCGACCGGGCCTTCCGCTTCAAGGCCTCGATCAAGGAACTCGCGCGCCGGGAGGGCCGGTTGGCCACCTTCATGGCCAAGCCCTTCAACGACGAGGGCGGCTCCGGCTTCCACCTGCACCTGAGCTGCCTGGACCCGGACGACGCCAACGCCTTCGACGACCCGACCGGCCCGCACGGCCTGTCCCCCGCCGCGCACCACGCGATCGGCGGCGTCCTGGCACACGCGCCCGCGCTCGCCGCGCTGCTGAACCCGACGGTCAACTCGTACAAGCGGTTCGGCCCGGACACCCTCGCGCCGTGGCTGATCGACTGGGGCCCGGACAACCGCAGCGCGATGGTGCGGATACCGCCCGAACGCGGCACCGGCACCCGCCTGGAGGTCCGGCTCGGCGACGCGAGCGCCAATCCGTACCTGGCCGTCGCCGGTCTGCTCGCCGCCGTGCACCTGGGCCTGCGCGAGAAGACGACTCCGCCGCCGCCGTTGCGGGGCTACGGCTACGACAGCGCCAAGGCGCCGATCCTGCCCGCGACGCTGACCGAGGCGCTGGACGCGTTCGAGGCCGACACCGCGCTCACCGCGCTGCTGGGCGCGGACTTCGCCGACGCGTTCCTGACCTACAAACGCGACGAGGTCACCCGCTTCCGCCGGCACGTCACCGACTGGGAGTTCACCGAGTACGCCTACCACCTCTGAGCCCGCCGGCGCCGCCGCGCCCGCGCACCCCGCGCACCGCGCCGCCCCGCGGACCCGCCGATCCGCGCCGCCGCGCCCGCACCCCGCCGATCCCCCCGCGAGGAGTCTTCGTGAGCACCCCCACCACCGCCGCCGCGGTCCCCGAGCCGATGCCCCTCGACGAGATCGACCTCGCCGACAACGACCGTTTCCTGGACGGCGAAACGCCCTGGCGGATGTTCCACACGCTGCGCCGCGAGGACCCCGTGCACTGGCAGCCGGAACCGGCCCCCAACAGCGGCTTCTGGGCACTGACCCGGCACGCGGACATCGTCGCCGTCGACCGCGACCCGGACACCTTCACCTCCACGCGGTTCACCAACCTCGAGGAGGTCGACGACTCGCAGATCGCCATCCGCCGCTCGCTGCTGGAGACCGACGGGCTGCGCCACACCGCGCTACGCAAGCTGCTCCGGAAGCAGTTCACCCCGCGCGCGATCGCCGACTACGGCACGTTCCTGCGCGGACTCACCGCCCGCACGCTGGACACCGCGCTGGCCAAGGGCACCTTCGACTTCGTGCACGAGGTCAGTGCCGACTTCCCGATCAACGTGCTGGCCAAGATGCTGGACGTGCCCGGCGAGGACACCGGGAAGCTGATCGACTGGGGCAACCGGATCATCGGCAACACCGACCCGGACTACGCGGACGTGCTCCTGGAGAGCAGCGAGAGCGAGCGCTACCGCGACCTGCCCTTCCGCAGCCCCGCCTCGTTGGAAGTCTTCCAGTACGGAAGGGAGTTGGCCGCCAAACGGCGCGGCGGCGAAGGCACGGACCTGGTCAGCCGACTGGTCAACCAGGCCCCCTCGGACGGTGTCCCGCTGTCCGGACACGACTTCGACAACTACTTCCTGCTGCTGGTGGTGGCCGGCAACGAGACCACCCGGCACGCCATCTCGCTCTCGATGCTCGCGCTGCTGCGCAACCCGGGGCAGTTGGAGCTGCTGCGGGAGAACCTCGCGCTGATGCCGGACGCGGTCGAGGAGTTCCTGCGCTGGGCCTCCCCCGTCTACCACTTCCGCCGCACCGCGACACGCGACACCGACCTGGGCGGCAAGTCGATCCGCGCGGGCGACAAGGTGGTGCTGTGGTTCGCCTCGGGCAACCGGGACGAGGCGGTGTTCGAGAACCCGTACGACTTCGACGTCACCCGCCGCCACGTCGACCACGTCACCTTCGGCAAGGGCGGCCCGCACTTCTGCCTCGGCAACGCGCTCGCCCGCCTGGAGATGCGCGTCATGTTCGAGGAACTCCTGCCGCGCATCGCCGACATCCGCCTGGCGGGCGAGGTCCGCCGGGTGCGGTCCAACTTCGTCAACGGCATCAAGGAACTCCCGGTGACGGTGACCCTGGCGTAGGTCGCGGCCAGGGCCGGTGCCGGAACCGGGCCCGGACCCGGACCCGAAGCCGGAGCCGGAGCCGGAGCCGGAGCCTGCGGCCCGAACGGCGCCGAATCGCTCCCGAAGATCATTTCCGATTCGGTCCGGCGGAGCATTCGAACGCCTTGAACGGAAAGATACGGCGAGCGCCGAAAAATTGCCGAGTGGAATGTTCGCGACGCAGAAGGTGTCGACGAAATCGGTTAACGGTAATTCACCGGCCGACCTCGTCGAGGCGAAGGCAACCCCCTCGTGAAGAAGCCGGACGAGCCCACGCCCGCCCGGCATCCTTGCAGGGTAGGAGCCTGGTCACGGATTCCGCAGGGAGATTTCCAGCCGCTCCGAATGGCCAATAATCGTTCTTGTTCGGCCGCCTATTCAACGCTTAGCGTCCTCCCCGAGATCAAACAGATCTCCTCGAATCGCAGCGCCCACCAAAGCATTGCGACCGATATCGCGGGAGTTGTCATGAACGACAAGATTCTGCTCGAAGAAACCACCGAGACGCGCGACTTCGCCGACCTGGACCTCGACGTCCGCATCGCGGACGGCGAGCTGGAGGCGTCCGCCTTCGGCTCGGCCGGCGGTGGCTGGACGTCGCCGAGCACGTACGGTGTGCAGTCGCGCTGTCCGATCTGCTGCGCCTGACCTGTACTTCCGGGGGCGGGCGGGTCTGCCCGCCCCCGGGTGTCAACCTCCGGCGAGAGCCGCTCACACGGGCATGGGGTCGGTGCGGAACACGGTGCGACACTCCGAGCGGAATGCCGAGCGCGAAGACGGTCCGAACACTGGCCGACACGACGCGCCGAACAGCGAATACGAACCGGCCGGGCTCGTCTTCGTGCGCATGGCGAGTGTGCCGCGCGCGGACACAGACCCGGGCCCGGACCGCGTCGAGCCGGTCGTGGACACGGCCGACGCGCACACCCTCGAGGGACTGCGGCGGATCACCGCCGACCCGCTGCTGCGCGAGGCCGTCAGGGTCGCCAGCGGCAGTCTGTCCGCCGCCCTGGACCGGATCGACGAGGGCATCGACCCCGGCCCGAAGCGGCTGGCCGGCACCGCGCTGTCGGTGACCCGGTACGCGCTGCGGATGGCCGGCCGACCCACCCCGTTCGGCCTGTTCGCGGGCGTGACCGCGGCCCGTCTGGGCGCGTCCGCCCAGGTGAGCGTGCGCGGCCCCGGTGACAAGGCGGTCCGCCTGGACGCCGGTCGACTCGACGAGCGGGTCCGGGACTGGCTCGCCGCCCCCGAGATCCGAGGCCGCGTCGACGTGCTGCTCAACGACCTGTGCCGGGTGCGCGGCGACCGCCTGGTGCTGACCGGGCCCGAACGCGAGATCTCGGTCCGACACAGCCCCCTGATCGCGCACCTGCGCACGATCGCGACCCACCCCGTCCCGTACGAGACCCTGCTCGACCGGGTCGGCGAGGCCTTCCCCGGCGCGCCGCGCGATCGCCTCGACGCCTCGGTGGCGCAACTGCTGCGGCACGGCTTCCTGCTCAGTTCGATCACCCCGCACCGCCTGGACGACGCGCTGCTCGATCGTATCGACGCCGCCGTCGAGGAAATGCCGGACGTGGCAAGGGAGTTCCGGGCGACCCGGGCCGCCGTGCGCGAGTACGAGAAGGCCCGGCCCGGCGAAGGCACCGCGCCCTGGCGCCGGTTGATGACCCTGGTCGATCCGCACACGAACGCCGCCCATCCGCCGATCCAGGTGGACCTGCGGATGGACGCCGAACTCACCCTGCCCCGGGCCGTGGCCGAGGAGGCGAGCACCTACGCCGGCGCGATGTGGGCCCTGTCCGACGCGTGGGTCACCCACGAACACATGCGCGACTACCGCAACCGCTTCGTCGAGCGGTACGGCACCACCCGCACCGTGCCGCTGGCCGAACTCGTCGACCCACACCGCGGCCTGGGCTTCCCGACCGGCTACGGCGAACGCCTCGCCGTGGGCGACCGGCCGACCACCGGCTACCGGCCCGGCCGCGACCGACGGGTACTGACCGCCGAACTGGTCCAGGACGCCCTGCTGCGCGACGATCGCGAACTGCGGCTCACGCCGGAGCTGATCGACCGGCTGGCCGACACCGCACAGTCCGAGCACGGCGAGCCCGCCGCGCCGCCGAACTCGCTCGATCTGTGCTTCCAACTGCTCGCGCACGACGTCGCCGCCTTGGACCGGGGCCGGTTCAAGCTGGTCGCCACCCCGCACGCGGGCTCGTGGGTGGCCGGCTCGATGGCCGGCCGCTTCGCCGAACTCACGGACAGTACCGCCGAGTTGGCCAAGCTGGTGCGCGCCGCGGCGGACCCCGGCACGCTGCCCGCCCAGGTGACGTTCCGGCCGCACACCGCCCGTGCGCTGAACATGATCCAGGTACCCGAACTGCTGCCCCACCAGATCCCGGTCGGGGTGTACGCCGATCGGCGCGATCCGCACTGTCTGGACTGGCGCGCGTTGCTCGTGGGCGTCGACGCCCACGGTCTGACGCTGACTTCGGCCGAGACCGGACAACGTGTGATGCCCGTGGTGCCGCACATGCTGGCGCTGGATCGCGAGGCGCCCAAGGTGGTCCGGCTGATGGTGGACATCGTCTTCGGCCGGTCCCGGACCTGGACCGGCTGGGACTGGGCGGGTCTGGAGGCGCTGCCGCTGCTGCCCCGGGTGAGCTTCGGCCGGGTCGTCGCCGCGCCGCGCCGCTGGACCCCGGACCACGCGATGCGCGCGGCGGTCGAGGATCCGCGCGAGTTCGACCGCGCGCTGCGCGAATGGAGCGATCGGTACGGCGTGCCGGACCGGGTCCAGGTGGTGCACTGGGATCGGGTCTACGGGCTCGACCTGGGTGAGTCCTGGCACCGCACGCTGCTGCGCCACGAGGTGCGCAAGGGCCGGCTCGCCCTGTTCGAGGACCTGACCGAGGACGGTCGCGGCTTCGGCTGGGCCGACGGGCACGGCACCGAGGTGGTCGTCCCGCTGACCCGCCGACCCGAGGCCGGGACCGCGACCGCGACGGCGACGGCGACGGCGACGGCCGGACCCGCCGACGCCGACTACCGTCTGCCGGGCGAGGACTGGCTGTTCGCGAAGCTGTACGCGACCTCGGACACGCACGACGAGCTGCTCCGGGTGCACCTGCCCGCGCTGCTCGCCGAGGTCGGGGAGCGGGTCGACCGCTGGTTCTTCATCCGCTACGTGGACCCCGAACCGCACATCCGGATCCGGCTGCACGGCGATCCGGCGGCGCTGGCCGAGCGCGTGCTGCCGGAACTGGCGCGACGCGTACGGGCGATGCGCGAGGCGGGCGCGATCCGCACGATGGCGCTGGACGTGTACGAGCCGGAGACCGAACGCTACGGCGGGCCGGACGCGTTGGCCGCGGCCGAGCGCCTGTTCACGCTGGACAGCAGGTCGGCGCTGGCCCAACTGGGCCTGCGGGCGCGCGGCGCGCTCGCGGTGCCGGACGAGGTGCTGATCGCGGTCAACCACGCACTGCTCCTGGAGAGTCTGGGCGACTGGGACTGGCCCTCGTGGGTGCGGTACGCGTTCGCCAAGGAACCCGACCAGAGCGCGTTCCGCCGGCATCGCGCCCTGGTCCGGGAGCTGATCCGGCCGGGCCGCACGGCCGCGGCGGTCGGCGAGCGCCTGGGCGTCCCGGCGCTCGCCGAGTTGTGGTCCCGGCCGCCGTACGGCCGGGCGTACGGGGAGATCGTGCTGTCCGACGCGGGCCGCCGTCCGGCCGGTGCCGCGCACGAGAACGCCGTACTCGGGCTGTTGCACATGCAGCACAACCGGCTGCTCGGCATCGACCGGGCGGGCGAACAGCGCGGCTACACGATCCTGCGCGGCATCGCGTGCGACCACCTGGGCCGGCTCGCGCACGCGCCGGCGCGGACCGGTACCGCGCACCCGGGCGCCGCCGGCTCCACTGCCGCGCACGCGGGTGCGGGTGCGCGATCGAGCGTCGAGAACGCGGCGGGCGCCACCACGGGTTCCGGTGCCGCGAACGACACGGAGAGGGGCGGTCGGGATGGCTGAGCCGACGGCGGCCGGCGGCACGGCGGTCGGCACGACCGCCGAACCCCGCCACGCGGGGCGGGCGCGGGTGATCGTGGCCCGGGTCTTGGACCGGCTGGCCGATCCGGCGGCCGTCGCCGCCGACACCGAGGTGCTGGCCGGCGCCTCGCGGGACGGCGGCGAGCAGCCGCTGTGGACGGACCTGTCGCTCTCCAGCGGGTTCCCCGGCGTCTCCCTGGCCTTCAGCGGCAGCACCAGGCGCGCTCCCGGGCACGCCGAACGCGCGCACGCCCACCTGGCTCGGGCGATGGCCGTACTGGCCCGGGAGCGCTTCCCCGCGGGCGGCATCTTCACCGGACCGGGGTCGGTCGCCTTCGCCACCCTGGTCGCGCACCGGGCGACCGGCGGGTACGTGAGCGCGCTGACCCGGATGGACGAGCACCAGCGCCGGGTGGTCCGGGCAGCCCTGCCGCGCCCGCGCACCAACGCACCGCTCGCCACCAACGGCGAGTTCGAGACCGTGCGCGGACTGACCGGGATCGGCCGCTACCTGCTGGCCCGCGACGCCGACGGCGACGAGTTGCGGATGGTGCTGTCCCACCTGGTCGGGCTGGCCGAAGGCGAGATCCTCCACCGCGGTCGCAAGGTGCCGCGCTGGTGGACCCTGGCGGCGCCCAAGCTGGGCCAGGAGGTCGAGATGCCCGCCGGGCATCTGAACCTGGGCCTGTCGCACGGCGTCGCGGGACCGCTGGCCTTGCTCGCGCTGACCTGGCGCGCGGGCGTACGGGTACCGGGCCAACACGCCGCGATCGAGCGGCTGGTGGCGCTGCTGGCCGGATGCGCGGTCCCCGCCGGCGACGGCCTGTGGTGGCCGGCGTATCGCACCCTGGAGCAGTGGGCGTCCGAGCCCGACCCCGACTCCCCGGCGCAGCGCCCGTCCTGGTGCTACGGCGTCCCCGGGGTCTCGCGCGCGGTGCAGTTGGCGGCGCTCGCCCTCGACCGGCCCGACTGGCACGAACTCACCCGCCGTTCGTTGTCCGGTCTGCTCGGCACGCCGATCACGGAGTGGGGCATCGACGATCCGGCGCTGTGCCACGGCTGGGGCGGACTGTTGCACCTGCTCGGTTTGCTGGCCGAGCACCTGGACGACGCCCGACTGCCCGCCGTCCGGGACGAGTTGGCCGCGTTGGTGCTCGCCCGATATCGCGACGAGTACCGCTTCGGCTTCCGCTCGACGATGACCCGCGTCGCGCGGGGCGTGGACGTACCGGCGTTCCTGGAGGGCGCGGCGGGTGTCGTGCTCGCCCTGGACGCGTACGCCGAGGGTCGCCCGACGGCGGGCTGGGATCAGGCGCTCCTGGTGGTGTGACGCCGGTGCGCGGAGAGGGGTCAAAAGCCGGATGGTCCCGTGTACGTTCCCCTGCCATGGACTCTTCCAGCGGTATATCGGCCGCTCCACCCGGATCCGGCGGACCTCCTCGGTCCTCCGGCGGATCCCGCCCGGCGGGCCGGCCCCGGAACGCGCTTCTGGTGGTCGTGCTCGCCCTCCTGGCCGCCCTCGTCCCGTCCGCGGCCTCCGTCGCCACGACCACCCGTGCCACCGCGGCCACCCTCACCGCCGCGGAGCAACGGTGGGGCAACGACCGTCTCGACCAGGTCACTTCGCTGACCACGCACAACTCGTTCACCAACTACGAGGATTCGCGGTGGTCCTCGGTCAACCAGTCCGAGTCGGTGCGCGGGCAGTTGGATCGCGGCGTGCGCGGGCTGATGCTCGACACGCACTGGTACGAATACAGCACCGGCCTGTGCGTCATCAGCTTCGGCAGCGACTGCTACCCGAGCGACGTGTACCTGTGTCACGGCGACTGCAAGGCGTTCGCGGGGGTGACCTACGCGCTGCCCCGGCAGAGCTTCGCGGCGACCATGCAGACCGTGGTGGACTTCCTGAACGCGAATCCGCTGGAGGTGGTGACCGTGTTCCTGGAGGACTACGTCGACACCGATCGGCTGCGTCGGTCCCTGGAGCGGGTGCGCGGGCTGCCGGAGCTGCTGTTCCGGCCGGACACCGCCGGGGTGCGGGACAGCGGCTGGCCGAGGGTGGCGGACCTGGTCACCGCGAACAAACGGCTGCTGGTGTTCTCCGACAAGCCCGGCAAGGAGCGCCTGGGGGTGATGTACGACAAGGACTGGACCGTGCAGAACTACTGGAGTCTGGGCGACCTGGGCAACGACCTGGCCTGCACGAGTCGATGGTCGGACGTGCCGCTGAACCGGACCGAGCCGGGCTTTCGTCGGTTGTTCGCGATGAGCCACTTCCGCAATGTGCCGACGATCGGGACGGCCGCCCTGGACAACGGGACCAAGCTGCGTGATCGCATCGCACAACAGTGCGGGACGGCCGCGGGCCGAAGCCCGAACTTCGTCGCCGTGGACTTCCATCGGCAATCCGACGGGAGCGGGCATTCGCCGGCATCGATCGTCGCGGAGCTGAACGCGGGCTGAGCGGGCCGGCGGATCAGGGCCGTACGGGTGACCGGGCTCGTACGCATGGGCCCGACCCGCACGAATGGGCGAGTCGGGGCGGTCGGGCGGGCCGAGGCGGACGGGCGGCCGAGGCGGACGGGCTCCGACGGCGGCGTTGACCGGCGACACGAGTGTGCCGGGCGAACCGCCGTCGGAACGCTCCGTCGGGACCTCCGAGGCGTTCCGTCACGGCGCCCCCGGTCGGACCGCCCGGCGCGGGCGGTCCGACCATCGCATCCGACCGGGTGGTCCTCAGGCGCGCTTGGCGGTGCGAGCGCTGGTCGTGCGCTTGGCCGCGGTCGTCTTGCGGCCGGGCGTGCTGCGGCTGGTGGGCTTGGCGGTGGTCTTCTTGGCGGTGGTCTTCTTCGCCGTCGCCTTCGCGGTGGTCTTCTTGGCGGTGGTCTTCTTGGCGGTGGTCTTCTTCGCCGCGGTCGTCTTCGCGGCCGTGGTCTTCGCGGCCGCCCTGGGGGTGGCCTTCTTCGCCGCGGTCTTGCGGGCCGGGGCGGCGGTCTTGGCCGCGGTGGCCCGCGTGGTCGCCTTCTTGGCGGTCTTCTTGGCGGTGGCCTTCTTCGCGGTGGTCTTCTTCGCCGCGGCCTTCTTGCCCGCGACGGTGGTACCGCCGGTCACCGTGCCCGGCGAGGCCTTCTTGATCGCGGTCTCGCCCCGGGTCAGCTTCTTGGCGCCGCCGGTGAGGTCCTTGAAGCCCTGGCCGGGGCGGAAGCGCGGCACGGAGGTCTTCTTGACCCGAACCCGTTCGCCCGTCTGGGGGTTACGGGCGTACCGGGCGGCGCGCTCGACCTTCTCGAACGAGCCGAAGCCGGTGACCGAGACCCGGTCCCCGGCGACGACCGAACGGATGATGGTGTCCAGGACCGCGTCGACCGCTTCCTCGGCCGCAGCCCGGCCGCCGAGCTTGTCGGCGATGGCTTCGACGAGTTGTGCCTTGTTCATGAGACGCCTTTCGTGGTGCGGGGGTACCGATCGCTTTCGACCGGCCGGACCATCCGACCGATCGGGTCGAACGCCGTTGCGCCAGTACCCATTTCCATGACTGTAACTCTCCGTCACACGGGGGGCATTTCGAACCGCAGCAAAGTAGCGCTCGAAACACCCCCTTGGATCAACGACGGGGGCCCGTGCGGAGATCCGCGCAACGCTTCACAAATCCTGGTGTCCGGTCCCGATGTTGACCGAGCGAGGGGCGGTTTCCCCTTGTGGCACAAGGCCCGAGGCGGTGCGGACGGGTGGTGATCCCGGCCCGGCGGCGGCCTTCGGGGGGTGCGGTAATCGGGAAATACGCGCCGACTCGCGCATCCGCCGAACGGATTTCGCGCATTCGGCGTGGCAACGGCCGTTCGTGGCCCTGATCCGCGCCCCGAGCCGCCGGCAACTCACCGAATCCGACCCACAATCGATCGCCCGCGCCCCGCGCCCTCCACAACCGCCGGACAACGCCGGAATCGGCTGTCGCCGGACCTGCCGCGACTGCCCGAAAGGGCCTTTGACGTGCACCGATACCGGTCCGCCGGATACCCGGCCGAACCGCCGAAAGGCGCGCTCCGAAGCCCGGCGAGCGAATCGGCCGTCGCCGGCCGGATTCCGCACCGCTCGGCACGCCGCGCACGGCCCGCCGGCCCCGGCTTTTCGGCTCCCCAGGGTCGCCTAGACCCCTTCCGGCCGCTGACCCGGCCAGTCCAGTTTCAGGCGTTGCAGCTTCGGCAGTTGGGCGACCACGAGGTCGTACGAGTCCTCGATCAGATCGCGCACCAGCGTTTCCGGCAGCGAGCCGTCCAGGATCACGGTGTTCCAGTGCCGCTTGTTCAGGTGGTAGCCGGCCTCGATCGCCGGGTGCTCGGCACGCAGCCGGATCGCCAGTTCCGGGTCGCACTTCAGGCTCACCCGCAACGGCTCCGGGTCGGTCAGCGCCGAGAACGCGAAGATCTTGCCGCCCACCTTGAACGTGGACAGGTCCGGATTGCGCCCGAACGGAAACTCCTCCACGGCCCCGTTGAACCCGAGGCACATCCCCCGGAGCCGCTCCGCGCCCATCATCGGCAACCCCTGCTTGTCGACCATCCCGCCAGTATGGCGCCCATCCACCGCACTAAAGTGCGACCGCGACGGGCCCGACCGAGGTCCATCCGCCGAGGAGGAGGACCATGACGAACCCGCTGATCGCCGCGGTGGGCGATCGGGAACCGCAGATCGACCCCGGCGCCTTCGTGGCCCTGAACGCGACGGTGATCGGTGCCGTCACCCTCGCCGCCGGCGCGAGCGTCTGGTACGGCGCGGTGCTGCGCGGCGACGCCGAATCGATCGTGGTGGGCCCGGACACCAACATCCAGGACAACTGCACCGTGCACAGCGACCCGGAGTTCCCGACCGCGATCGGCGCCCGCGTGTCCGTCGGCCACAACGCGGTGCTGCACGGCTGCACGATCGAGGACGACGTCCTGGTCGGGATGAACTCCACCGTCCTGAACGGCGCGCACATCGGCGCGGGGGCCCTGGTCGCCGCCGGTGCCGTGGTCCCCCAGGGCATGCGGGTGCCGCCCGGCGTGCTGGTGGCGGGCGTACCGGCCAAGATCAAGCGCGAACTCACCGAGGACGAGCGCGCCGGCATCAAGGTCAACGGTGCGGGATACCTGTTCCTGGCCCGGGCCCACGGCGAGATCACCCCGCGCTGACGTCGTCCGCCGAGGTCTGCCGAGGTCCGCTCCGGCTTCGCCGAACCCCGCCGGGTTCGGCGGAGTTCGCGCGTCGGCACACGCTCCGCGTCCCGGTGTTCCGCGGACCGTGTCGAGGAACACCGCATCCAACCCCACCACCGGCCGGCGCACAAGGGTGCTCCGGTCGGCGGTCGTCGGCGCGGCACCGGACATCGAGGCGCCGGGCGTCCGTCCTCCCGATGCTCGACCCGGGTCGGGCGCTGTGCCCGGCACCCCCATGCCCCGCCGCCGCCCTCGCCGAACCGACCCAGCCGCGCGCCGGCCCATCCGGGCGTCTTCGCGGCTTTCGCCCATGCTCCGGTGCCGGCTTGAATTCGGCCTCCCACCAGGCAATTCACCCAGCCATACGTGACCGTATGGATGCGGAGAGTGGGGTGCGAACCGCCACCAACCATCCCATCAAAGACTTCTGTTCATCCGTAACCGGAACCGGGCCTTCGACTTGACGCCGGTACGACAAGCCCATGATCGTGTTCCGGCCGCCGGTGTTCCGTGAAGGACTCTCGACGGACCCGGCCGGACAACCCTCATGCGGAAGGGCTACCGATGGGCCGATTTTGGAATCTCAAGACGCAGAACTCATCCGACAAAATCTCGCGGCCGTCGCCCCCCAGGCCGCAGATGTCACGTCCCACTTCTACGCTCTCCTGTTCCTGCGGCAACCCGCGCTGCGCGACCTGTTCCCCCCGGCGATGGACGTCCAGCGCGATCGTCTGCTGCACGCGCTGATCCGCATCGTCGGTGACCTGGACAACGCTCCGGCACTGAGCGGATTCCTCGGCCAACTCGGTCGTGACCATCGCAAGTTCGATGTCATCGCCGAGCACTACGACCTGGTCGGCGAGTGCCTGGTCGCCGCACTCGCGCGATTCAGCGGCGATACCTGGAACGACGCCGTGCAGTCCGCCTGGGTGCGCGCCTACGGCGCCGCGGCGGGCATCATGATCGGCGCGGCCGACGAGGACGCCAAGACCAACCCCCCACACTGGACCGCGGAGATCGTCGCACACGAGAAGCCCGCCGACGACATCGCGGTGGTCACGGTCCGCCCGGACCTGATGTTCCCCTACCGGGCAGGCCAGTACACGTTCCTGGAAACCCCGTGGTGGCCACGGGTATGGCGGGCCTACTCGATCGCCAACGCACCCGACCCGCAGGGCCTGCTCACCTTCCACGTGCGCTCGGTGCCGGCGGGCTGGGTGAGCAACGCCCTGGTACACAAGGCGAAACCGGGTGATCGGATCAAACTGGGCGCCGCCATGGGCGAGATGGTCGTCGACCACCTGGCACCCAACCCGGTGTTGTGCGTGGCGGGCGGCACGGGACTGGCGCCGCTGAAGGCCATGGTCGAGGAGATGGCCTACTACGGCACCGATCGTTTCGTCGACCTGTTCTACGGCGCCAGTGCGCACAGCGGCCTGTACGGGCTGGAGGACCTGCTGCGGCTGTCCCAGCGGGTGTCCTGGCTGCGCGTGCGGCCCGCGCTCGACGACCTGACCTTGGCGGGGATCAGCGGAGGGGTCTCCGACGTGGTCAGGGAGTACGGGCCTCGCTACGACTGCGACGCGTACCTGAGCGGGCCGCCCGCGATGGTGCTGGACAGCGCGCGCGTGCTGCGCAGGCTCGGCCTGAGCCGCAGACAGATCCACCACGACCCGGTCGTCGGGGCGTACGCCGCCCACCTCGCGGCCGAGTCGGCCACCCCGGTCGGCGCGGAGGTGCCGGGCTGATCCTTCGGCCGCCGACTCCCACGCGTACCCCACCGGATCCGAAACAGGCTCCCGCGACCCGTGGTCGCACCGAGCCGGTTCCCAGGAGAACCTTGACCGAGCAGAGCATCACCCGGCTCCGCGGTGATCAGCCGTCGTGCCCCGAACCGCACCACGAAGTACCCGCCCCACCCGCCCCGCCCGCGCGGGCCCACGGCGCCGTGGACCTCGCGCAGGCCCTCGCGTTCCTGGACCGCTTCCATCAGGAGAGCAACTCGCCCACCGATCCCGAGGCCCGCCGGCGGGAGATCGCCGAGCAGATCCGGGAGACCGGCACCTACACCCACACCTCGGCCGAACTCACCTGGGGCGCCCGGGTCGCCTGGCGCAACTCGGCCCGCTGCATCGGCCGGTTGTACTGGAACAGCCTGTCCGTGCGCGACCGCCGGCACGTCAGTCGCCCGGACGAGGTGGCCGCCCAGTGCGCGGGACACCTGCGCGAGACCTGGCGCGGCGGCCGGATCCGGCCCACGATCACCGTCTTCGCGCCCGACACCCCCACCGGGCCGAAGGTGCGGATCTGGAACGAGCAGCTCATCCGCTACGCCGGCTACCGCCGGACGGACGGCAGCCTCGTCGGCGACGGCCGCAACCTGGGCATCACCGAACTCGCGTGCGAACTCGGTTGGCACGGGGCCGGCACCGACTTCGACCCGCTACCGCTGATCGTCGAGGACGAGGGCGGCAGGCTCCGCGCGTACGCACTGCCCTCGGACGCGATCCGCGAGGTGGAACTGTCCCATCCCGAGCACCCCGGGTTCGCCGCGCTGGGCCTGCGCTGGCACGCGGTCCCGGCGATCTCCAACATGCGCCTGGAGATCGGCGGCGTCTCCTACAGCGCGGCGCCGTTCAACGGCTGGTACATGGGCACCGAGATCGGTGCCCGCAACCTGGTCGACGCGGATCGCTACGACATGCTCCCGGCGATCGCCGCGCTGTTCGGCCTGGACACCTCCAGCGAGCGCACGCTGTGGCGGGACCGGGCCCTGATCGAGCTCAACCGCTCCGTGCTGCACTCGTTCGACGCGGCCGGGGCGACCATCACCGACCACCACACCGAATCCGAACGCTTCCTGCGTCACGTGCGGCGCGAGGCGGAGGCGGGCCGCACGTGTCCGGCGGACTGGAGTTGGATCGTGCCGCCCGTCTCCGGCGGTCTGACGCCGGTCTATCACCGCTACTACGACGACTACGACGAGACCACCCAGAGCCCGGCCTTCCTGCTCGACGAGGCGGCCGCCCACCGCTCGGCGGGCCGGCACCCCTGAACCGCCCGCCGGTCGGGCGATCGAGTGAATCCGGCGGACCGGGCGCATCCCGCCCGGTCCGCCGGAGCCGGGAGCACAGAGCCCGTCGCACCGCCGGGCGCCCGCCACTTGGGTGTTTCACCGATGCCGGGGCGGGAAATCTCGGGGGCCGCGGTCGCGATGAGGCTCCGGCCGACGCGTCACCCACGACGCGTCGTGGTCATCAGGTGAAGGAATGGATAGATGGCAACAGGCAAAGTGAAGTGGTTCAATGCGGACAAGGGCTTCGGCTTCATCGAGCAGGACGACGGCAGCCCGGACGTGTTCGTGCACTTCTCGGCCATCCAGAGCACCGGCTTCCGGCAGTTGGAGGAGCACGACCTGGTCGAGTTCGACGTCACCCAGGGACCCAAGGGTCCCCAGGCGGAGAACGTCACCGTCATCAAGGGCTGACGCGGCGCGCGTCGATCGGTCGACGACCGGGGCATCTTCGGGATCTCGTCCCGACGATGCCCCGGTTCACGTTCCGGGCCGCGGCGGCGCGAATCGCCGCGGGCCGGTCCGACCCGGGTGTCGCGGGCGTGCGTTCAGCCGCGGGTGCGCGTTGCCCGGGTCGGGTCGCGGCGGTCGCGGCGGCGGGCGACGGTGAGGCCGACGAAACCGCCGACGGCGAGCACGGCGGTGAGCACGGACAGGGCCAACAGCAGGTCGACCGTGCCCTGATGGTTGTCCCACAGGTACCACGGGACCGCCCCGCCGTCCCCGTACGTGGTGGTGTCGGATATCGACTTGTGTACCCGCATACCGGACCAGACCACCCCGGCGGTCACCAGGGACAGGCCGCTCAGCCCGGCCGACAGGGCGGGCGCGAGGTACCAGGCACCGTGCGGGCGCACCGGCACCATCCAGGGGGACGGCGGCTGCCATGCCGGGGGTGGCGGGGTCGGGTACGACCGGCGGTTGATCATGGACCTCATCCTGGGCCACCGGCGGATCGGCCGACCTGAGTACCCGTACTCGGATTCGCGTCGTGTTCGCGCCCGGACGATAGGTTCTCCTGCGCACTTGCGTGATCACTCGGGGAAGGTCTCATCGGCATGTCGCGAAGATTGTCGCCGTCCGGCGGCGGACGCATCCAACCCGATCGCTTCCGGTGGTGCCCGTGTTGAGCGCGGCCGACGCCGAGGTGAACCCCGCCGTGTTGTGGCCGGCCACCGCGATCACCGCACTCCTGCTCACCCTCGGACTGGCCTGGGGCGCCCGGCGGTTGCTCGGGCTGCCCGTGGGCACCCGCCGCACGCTCGCCGCGGGGCTGCTCGGACTCGTGGTGTCGTGGGCGCTCGGCGGCAGCGTGCAACGGCACAATCCCGGCGTCTTCATGACCATCACGCTCGGCGTGGCGCTGCTCGCCGCGATGACCTTCATCGTGGTGTCCGAGGCGCTCGTGCCGAGCGGATCGTGGCCGGGCACGGTCGAGTTCGTCCGCGGGCTGCGCCGGCGCTTCGCGCGCGGGCGCCGCTATTCGCAGATCAGCCGGATCGCGGCCAGGCACGGACTCGGGCCCTACCTGCGCGGGCGGCGGGCCGATCAGGCGAGTCGGCGGGCGGGTCTGGCCCGCTCGTTGCAGGAGGCGCTCCAGGAAGGCGGGGTCACGTTCGTCAAGCTCGGCCAGGTGCTGTCCACCCGCCGCGACCTGCTGCCGGTCGAGTTCGTGGACGCGCTCGCGCTGCTCCAGCACCGGGTCGCGCCCGCGCCCTGGGCGGAGGTGGAGCGGGTGCTGACCGCCGAACTGGGCGCGCCGGTGACCGAGGTGTTCGCCGAGTTCGATCCCGAGCCGCTGGCGGCCGCGTCGATCGCCCAGGTCCATCGCGCCCGGCTGCGTTCCGGCGTCGAGGTGGTGGTCAAGGTGCAGCGCCCGGGGATCGGGCCGATCGTCGAGCGGGATCTGGACATCCTGGCCCGGCTGGCGACGAGCCTGGACCGGCGCACCACGTGGGGGCACGCGCTGGGCCTGGTGGAGCTCGCCGACGGCTTCGCGGTGGCGCTGCGCGAGGAGTTGGACTTCCGGATCGAGGCGCGCAACACCGCCGCGGTGACCGCCGCCGGCGCCGGACGGCGCGACGCCCGGCTGATCCTGCCCGGGCTGCATCCCGAGCTGAGCACCGCGCGGGTGCTGGTGCTCGACCTGCTGGACGGCATACCGCTGGGCGGCGCCCTCGCGACGCTGGACGAGCGCGGCGTCGATCGGGGCGAGTTGGCCCGGATGTTGTTGGGCGAGTTGTTGCGACAGCTCATGTTCGACGGGATCTTCCACGCCGACCCGCACCCGGGCAACATAATGCTGCTCGCCGACGGCCGGTTGGCGCTGCTCGACTTCGGCTCGGTGGGTCGGATCGACGCGCAACTGCGGGCCGGGCTCCAGGAACTGCTGCTCGCTCTCGGGCGCGCCGATCCGGCCGCGATGTCCGACGCACTGCTCCAGGTGGTGACCCGCCCGGCGGAGTTGGACGAGCAGCGGCTGCAACGCGCGCTGGGCCAGTTCATGGCCCGCCATCTCAGCGCGGGCCTGACGCCGGATCTGGCCATGTTCACCGACCTGTTCCGGCTGGTGTCCGCGTTCGAGCTGACCGTGGCACCGGAGATCGCCGCCGTCTTCCGCGCGTTGGCCACCGTCGAGGGCACGCTGACCGGCATCGAACCGGGCTTCGACATCTTCGCCGAGGCGCGCGGCTACGCGACCAAGCACGTCACCGACCGCTTGGAGCCGGCCGGTCTGCGCGATGCCGCGACCAGCGAACTGCTGCATCTGCTACCGGTTTTGCGCCGCCTTCCGCGCCGGTTCGAGCGGGTGACGGGGGCGCTGGAGGAGGGCCGGCTGGGGGTCAACGTGCGTTTGCTGGCCGACGAACGCGACCGCCACGTGCTCACGTCCATGCTGCACCGGACGCTGCTGACGGTGCTCGGCGCGACGGCCGGGATCATGGCCGTGCTGCTGCTGGGCACCGAGGGCGGGCCGCGCGTGGGCGACAGCGTGGGCCTGTACCAACTGTTCGGCTACAACCTGCTGGTGGTGAGCTGCGTCCTGGTCCTGCGCGTGCTGTTCGGCATCTTCCGGGCGGAGCGCGCGGACGCGCGAACGTGATGCCGGGGGCCGGCAGCGGGGACCGCCGGCCTGGACCGGCAGCGGGCTCCGGCGCGGGAATCGGCTTCGTTCCGCCCGCGGTCGGCGCCGCTTCGGTATCTTGAGCGTTTCATGATCATTTCGTTCGGCGTAATGCCGTCCCGCACCACTCGGCCATCCCAGGGGGAACCTCGATGAAGCGTTGGCCCGCGGCCCTCGTCCTCGCGTTCGGCATCACCATCGGCGCCGGCGGCGCCCGGACCGCGGTCGCCGCCACATCGCACGCTCCCGCGTGCGCGGCCGACGCCTCGCCCGGTCACACCCGCCGACACCTGCCGGACGCGGAGATCTTCGTCACCGACAACACCGCGGTGATCAGCGATCCGAACGATCCCCGGCTGAACACCCGGTTGAACCGGTTCGCGTGCGAGGTGCGGGCGATCGTCCGCGCGCACGGCGCCGACCCGGAGAAGTCCTCGCTGCTCGACGGCGTGTTCTGGTCCGGCGACCTGCGGAAGGCCACCTACGAGCGCTCGCGCGAGTTCGACGTCGACGACATCGACGCCGCGCGGCTCAACCACCTCGCGGAGGTGCTGCGCAAGCGCTACGCCCAGGAGTCGGTGCTGACGTTCGAGTACCTGCGGGCCGACTCGCCGCGCGCGGACGCGATCGAGGTCGAGGTGCCGGGCGTGACCGTACAGCGCCTGCACGACGGGCTGGCCGCCGACCCCGAGGCGCGCGACCGCCTGTTCGGCGGCTCGGTCACCGTCCGCGGCGGCACACTGATACTGGTCGCGGACCGCGCGGACAGCGACCTGGTCCGGCGCTTCGTCGGCACCCTGGGCGGCGACTGGTCCCAGGCCACGATCCACCACGGCGATCGCGAGTTCGTCGGCTAGGTCGGATGGAAACGCGTCGGGTCGGGTCGGGACGGGTCGGGACGCATCGAGTCGGGACGGGACGCGTCGGGTCGGGTCGGTTTCGGATGAGGCGACGGGTGGCGGACGACAGCCGGGCGGGAGCTTCGCTCGGGATTCGAACCGCCCTGGTGTGGAGAGATTCGCCCAGTCGGAACCGGCCCGTCGGCCGAACCGGGAGGCGGGGCGGAATTCTTGGTATTTCGATCATTCACGGTAATGATTCGGCTATGTCAGGCACCTTTGAGGATCTGTCGGCCGAGGCCGAGGCGGCGTCCGTGGACGGCTGGGACTTCTCCTGGCTCGACGGGCGAGCCGTCGAAGCGCGCCCCTCGTGGGGCTACCAGCGACTGATGGGCGAGCGGCTGGCGGGCGTGTCGGCGGCGCTGGACATCCAGACCGGCGGGGGCGAGGTGCTCGCCGGCGCGCCGAAGTTGCCGCCGACGATGGTCGCCACCGAGTCCTGGCCGCCGAACCTGGCCAAGGCCACCCGGTTGCTGCACCCGCTCGGCGCGGTCGTGGTCGCCGACCCGGACGAGCCGCCGCTGCCGTTCGCCGACGCCGCGTTCGACCTGGTCACCAGTCGGCATCCGGCCACGGTGTGGTGGACCGAGATCGCCCGCGTGCTGCGCCCCGGCGGTACCTACTTCGCCCAACACGTGGGTCCCGCGTCGGTGTTCGAGCTGGTCGAGTACTTCCTCGGGCCGCAGCCCGAGGCCCGCGAACATCGACACCCCGACACCGAGAGCGCCGACGCGCGGGCGGCCGGGCTGGAGATCGTGGATCTGCGCTCGGAGCGGCTGCGGATGGAGTTCTTCGACATCGGCGCGGTGGTCTACTTCCTGCGCAAGGTGATCTGGATGGTGCCCGGCTTCACCGTGGACGCCTACCGGGACCGGCTTCGCGACCTGCACGAACTCATCCAGCGCGACGGCCCGTTCGTCGCCCACTCGGCCCGGTTCCTGATCGAGGCGCGACGGGCCGGCTGAGCCGGTCGGCGGTGGTCGGGGCCGGTCGGAGTCGGCGGAGCCGCATAGGGCCGGTCGGAGCCGGGTGGCGGACGGGTCCGGGTGGGTCGGGCCCGTCCGCCGACGGTCGCCGGTGGGTCAGGCGAGCGCGACCAGGTCCAGGTAGTCCGTGCTCCACAGGTCCTCGGCGGCGTCCGGGAGCAGCAGCACCCGGTCCGGGCGCAGCGACTCGATCGCGCCCCGGTCGTGGGTGACCATCACGATCGCGCCGGGATAGGTATCGACCGCCGCGAGCACCTCGTCCCTGGAGGCCGGGTCGAGGTTGTTGGTGGGCTCGTCGAGCAGCAGCACGTTGGCGCCCGAGTGAACCAGGCCGGCCAACGCGAGCCTGGTCTTCTCGCCGCCGGAGAGCACCGCGGCCCGCTTGTCCGCGTCGTCCCCGGTGAACAGGAACCCGCCCAGCACCCGCCGTACTTCGCCGTCGCTCAGGTGCGGGGCCGCCGCGGCCAGGTTGTCGCGGACCGAACGGACGGGGTCCAGGGTTTCGTGTTCCTGGGCGAAATAACCCAGGCGCAACCCGGAGCCGGCCACCACGCGACCCCCGTCCGGCCTCTCGTGCCCGGCGAGGACGCGCAGCAGGGTGGTCTTGCCGGCACCGTTGCGGCCGAGTACGACCAGCCGGCTGCCCCGGTCGACGGCCAGGTCGACGCCGGTCAGCACGCGGTGGTCGCCGTAGGACTTGGTCAGGCTGATCGCGCCCAGCGGGATGCGCCCGCAGGGGGCCGGTTCGGGAAACCGGATGCGGGCGTGCCGGTCGGCGCGCCGGGCCGGTTCCAGGTCGGCCAGCATCCGGTCCGCGCGGCGGGCCATGTTGCGCGCGGCCACCGCGGTCGCGACGTTGGCGCGCATCCGATCCGCCTGGGCGTGCAGGGACGCGGCCTTGCGTTCGGCGTTGGCCCGCTCGCGGGTCCGCCGGCGTTCGTCCGCGGCGCGCTGCGCGAGATGGCCGGACCACCCGGTGTTGTGCACATCGAGTGCGGCGCGTCGCGGGTCGAGGTGAAAAACCCGATTGACGGTGGCGGCGAGCAGCGACGTGTCGTGGCTGATCAGCACCAGACCGCCCCGATGGGCGAGCAGAAAGCCGCGCAGCCAGTCGATCGAGTCGGCGTCGAGGTGGTTGGTCGGCTCGTCCAGGAGCAGCGTGCCGTGGTCGGCGAACAGGATGCGGGCCAGTTCCACGCGGCGCCGTTGGCCGCCGGAGAGCGTGCCGACGGGCTGATCGAACACGCGTTCCGGCAGGCCGACGCCGGCGGCGACCCGGGCCGCCTCGGCCTCGCCCGCGTACCCGCCGCGCGCCTGGAATTCCGCCTCGGCCCGAACATAGGCGCGCATCGCCCGCTCCAGCGCGGCCGGGCCGGGCGCGTCGGCCAACGCGGTCTCGGCCGACCGCAACGCGCGGTCCGCCCGGTCCAGGCCGCGTGCGGATCGGATCCGGTCGGTGACGGTGACCGTCGGGTCGGCCGCGCGGGAGTCCTGGGGCAGGTAGCCGAGCGAACCGGTACGGGTGACGGTTCCGGCGGTCGGCCGGATCCTGCCGGCCACGGTCTCCAGCAGGGTGGTCTTGCCCGCGCCGTTGCGGCCGACCAGGCCGATCCGGTCGCCGGGGGCGATGTGGAAGTCGACGCCGGACAGCAGCAGGCGGGCGCCGACGCGTACGTCGACACCGCGAAGGGTGATCATGGAATTACGCTCCGAGATGGCAAGAGGACACACGGGTGACGTGTAAGCGGGTCCTCTTGCTAGGACACTCGGGGCGTAGACATGCGGGCCAGGCTAACAACCCGCGCCCGGGGGCTGTCCAAGCTTTTTTGTTCGCGTACGGGGACGGGCCGTGTGTGGGCCGGGCCGACGAGCGGGCGGCGCCGGTCGGGGTCGCTCCTTCGGCCGACGACCGCGGCCGGCAGGGATTCGGGCCCGGCGTACGGGTCCGGGTGGGTGACAGGGCGTAGCCCGGGGGGCGGTCTCGGCGTTGAGCAGGCTATGACACACACTCGACGCATTCTGGCCGGCATCCTGCTGACCGCGGGGGCCGCCGCGCTCGCCGCGCCGGTCGCGAACGCCGCACCCGGCACGGACATCGCCCTGAACACCCCGGACCACACGCCACCGGCGAGCGACGGCGCCGACGCGGCCCTCGACGCCGCGGTGTCCTCGCTGATGGGCGGCCTCAAGCACTGACGCCGGCACCGGCCCCGGCCCGGGCCGATCCCCGCGACCCGGCCGGGCGGCGGACGTTTCCCGACGGGAGGCGACCGCCGCCCGGCACCGAGGTGATTTTCGGCCGGGGCACCGCGTGTTCCCGCCAACTTGCGACCGCGAAGCTGACTCTCCGGAGATCACCGGTAACTTGTGGTTGTCGCCGCCACACCGGGAGCGCGAGGCTCCATTGGGACATGCGGCGCCTGGGGGGATCCACCTTGCGCACCCGCCACTTCGCGGCGGCCGTCGGTACCGACACGACACCCGCGTCCGGGCGCAACACGCACGTGCACGACCACCGCATCGGCCTCGAAGCCCCTGGTGCGGTGTACCGGCAGAGGCTGTCCATGTAGCCCGCTGATCCGCGCCTTTCGCGCGCGTCCTTCCCGTTCCGGCCGCCGGTCCCGCGGCAGGGTCGATCATCCCTGCCCCGGAGACCGCGCCGCGGACGGTACGTCTTCCGCTCCCCGGCACCCGTACGCGCCGCGCCCCCGCCCCGGGCCCGCGTCCCGCTCGCCGCCCGTTCGCGCCCGGCCCGAGACCCGGGCGGCGCGAGCGCGCGCCGGCGCGGTGTGCCGAGGGGTGTCCTCCGCACGTTCACGTGACCGGGAGTCCGAGCCATGAGCCGATCCGTGCTGAACCAGTCCTTCCCGACACCGTCCATATCGCGTCCACCCCGTTCCTTGCCCATCGACGCCACGCCCCGATCCCATCCGGTGGACGCCTCGCCCCGATCCCGCCCGGTCGACGCCGGGCCCCGCCCCCTCTCCTTCGCGGCCACCCCGTACAGCGCGACCTGCCGGTCGATCTGGGATCGGGGCGAGCACCTGCTGATCGGAGTGAGCCCGGGCAACGGCTACTTCACCCCGCAACGCGTCGCGGCCCTGCTCGCCTGGGCGGACCCGCGCTTCGCCGCGATCGACGTGGTCTACGCCGACCTGCACGTGGACACCATGTTCGAGACCTTCGGATACACCCCCGAACACGCCGCGAGGCGGGCCGCCAAGGACCTCAAGGCGGTACGGCGCAGGGTACTTCGCGGCGTCGAGGAGGCCGGCACGCTGTCCCGGGTGCCCGGCGTGCACGCGTTGTCCGAGTTCGCCGACGACCCGGTGTATCGCGAACTGCACGACCGGGCCCGGATCGCGCTGCGCGAGGACGGCGCGGTCCGACGCGCCTGCGACGACATGGTGCGCGAGTTCCTGGCACCCCGACTGCGGCCCGGCGACCGGGTGACGCCCGAGCAGCGGCGCGCCTGTGTCGCCTACATAGCGGCCGAACTGCCTTTCTTCGTCGACACCCCGGCGATTCTGGGGGTCGCCTCGTCGGTGTCGTGCTACCACTCCGTGCTGCCGATGACGGGCGTGTTGTTCGGCGCCACGCCGGGCGCGGATCGCACCGACGGCCGGGCCGACGCGTGCGACGCGTTCCGCGCCCGTCCGAACCAGGCCTACGCGCTGGTGCGGCCGGACGGCGTCGACGCGTGATTTGGCACCGCACCCCGGCAACACCGGGTCGTCCAACGCCCATTACCGATCAGGAGCCCACGTGACCATCGAACTTCCCGCACCCACACTGGATTTCCCCTTCTCCCGGCGCGGTGACGAAGTCCCTGCGGAATGCGCCGAGTTGCGCGAGCACCGGCCGATCACCCGGGTCCGCACGCTGACCGGCGACCCGGCCTGGCTGGTCTCTGACCACGCGCTGGCCAAGCAGGTGTTGGAGGACGAGCGCTTCAGCCTCCAGGACACCGCCGCACCCGGCGTGCCCAGGCAGTACGCGCTGACCATCCCGCCGGAGGTGGTCAACACCATGGGCAACGTGCGCAGTGCGGGTCTGAACACCGAGGTGATGCGTGCCCTGTCCCCGCGGGCCGACGCCGAACTCGTCGACTGGTTGCGGGATCAGGCCGATCTGCTGCTCGACGCCCTGATCACCGAGGGTCCGCCGGCGGATCTGCGCGCGGGCTACGCGGATCCGTTCTCCGCCGCGCTGCACTGCAGGGTGATCGGTGTCCCGTTCGCGGACCGGCGGCGGCTGATGGCGGGCCTGGACATCGCGTTCGTGACCAGTCCGCGGGCCTTCGAGGGAGCGGGCGCGAACTGGCGCAAGGATCACGCGTACATGCGCGCCCGGCTGAACGCGCCCGCCGCCGAACAGTCCGGCCTGCTGGCCCGGCTGGCCGAGTTGCGGCGCACGGCCGGGCCCGACGAAGGGCTGACCGACGACGCCTTGGCGAGCGTCGCGCTGTCCCTGTTCGGCGCGGGCGCGGTGAGCACCTCGGCGTTCCTGGTGCACGCGGCGCTCGCGCTGGTCCGGCAACCGGAGTTGGTGCGATGGCTGCGCGATCGTCCGCAGGACATCGGGGTCGCCGTCGAGGAGCTGCTGCGGGTCAACCTGTCCATCGGTGACGGGCTGCCGCGCCTGGCGCTGGCGGACGTACCGGTCGGCGACGTGGTGGTGCGCGCGGGCGAACTGGTCCTGGTGTTGGTCGAGGGCGCCAACTTCGATCCGGCGGTGTTCCCGGATCCCGAGCGGATCGACTTCGGCCGCACCGTCAACCCACACCTGTCGTTCGGCGCGGGGCGGCGCTACTGCCCGGCGACCGCGCTCGCCCGGGTGCACGCCGAAGTGGCGATCTCCGCCCTGGTGGACCGGCTTCCCGCACTGCGTCCGGCCGTTCCGGTGGATCAGCTGGTCTGGCGGACCGGTTTCATCAAGCGCATCCCGGAGCGCCTGCCGGTCCTGTGGTGAGCGTACGGGCGGCGAAGGATCACTGATCCGCCTCGGCCCGGCCGACGTGCCCGCCCCGCACGTCGGCCGGGCCCGGGATCCGCGGCGCGGGGGTGGGTCGGCGGGAGCGTGTCGACCCACCCCGGGCGTCAGCGGAGCGCGGGGGCCACCGACGCGGCGGCCGGACCGGCGGGTTTGGCGGACGTGCCACCGGTGCCTGTCGACGTGGGCGGCCGGCGGGTACCGGTCGAGGTCGACGTGGACGTCGAGGTGGAGGTCGAGGTCGCGCTTCCGCTCGGTCCGGTGACGCCGGCGGTGCCCGTGGGGCCGCTCGGAGTCGCCTTCTTGCCCCGCTCGGGCAGCGGCGGCGGGGGCGCGGTGGGCGCGTCCCGGTCCCCCGCGCTGCCGGGCGGTCGGGCGACGGCGAGGTCCGGCCGGGTCGGGTCGGTGATCACGAACGTCTTCACCGGCTGCTTGGCCTTCTTCACCTTCGTGGGCTTGGATCCGGTCCGCTTCCAGGCCGCGTCGCCGGTGTCGAGACGTACGTGGGCGGCGTCCTTCTCCGGCTGGGCCAACGGATTCCCGCAATTGCACTTGACCACCGGCTGCCCGAGCTCGTCGATCAGCACCGCGGTACCGGCTTGGAGAATCGCGTCGAAGGCCACCAGCGCGCCGTTCTTGAGCGTGTGATTGCGCACGAGGGTGTCGGTGCGCAGGAGGACCGGCGTGAGCCGCGTCACGAACGCGCGGATGGCGGGTGTGCCGGCGACCTTGAGCACCTTCATCCACCGGGTCGCGGGCACCAGGTTGGCGGCCAGGCCGAGGAATTGGATCAACTGTTCCTTGTCGCAGATCCGCGCCTTGTTCGAGCCGCCGAACAGGCCGGGGGTGTCGCCGGACAGGTTGGCGGCGGACACCTTGGGACGCAGACCGAGTGCGTCCTGCCCGAAGTTGACCGAGAAGAACGGATCGGCGCCCAGGTCGCCCGCCACGACCCCGATCACCTTCGACACCTTCGGGTCCTCACAACCGGACGTGGCACCGAGCAGCAGCGCACACGCGGTGAACACGGCGACGAGCGCGGCGTACCAGGGGCGACGGCGAACCCGCCCACCGACGCCGCCGGTTCTCCTTCGCACAGGCGGTGGCCAAGCCTCCATCGCATCCCCCCGAAACGACGGCGCGGAACCTCCCGGTCCCGCTCTCACTTCACATGATGCGACAAATCGCCCCGTGCGGTGAGCCAAATCCCCATCTTTCGCGATTCAACCTCGCGACGAGCCTGGCGGCGCGGCGAGGGCAGCGAGGCCAGGCGGCGCGGGGGGGTGAAGGAGCCTCTGGGGGACGGGAGTTGCGGAGTGACGCGGCGATGGGGCGGCACCGAGCGGGAAGCCTGACACGCGCAGGTCGACGGGGCGATGGGGCGAGGCCCGAGATCCGACCACCCTCCGAGACCGCGGGCGCGGCGTGGGCGGCGAGGCCGGGTGGGGCGGGGGCGAGTGAAGAAGCCTTTGGGGGCGTGGAGTTGCGGAGCGGCGCGGCGACGGGGCGGGGAGTTGCGGGATGGCGCGGCGATGGGGCGGGCCGAGGTCGGTGGCGGGGCGCCAGCCGAAGGAAATTCGTGGATCAGGACGCGCCCGCCAGACGCAGCAGTGCGGTGGTGGCGATCGCCGCGAGCACCACCACCGGGAACGGCGCGCGGCGAATGGCCAGGATGCCCGCGACCAGGACACCGGCCGGGCGGGACCACCCGGCGAAGTCCTGCGTCTCGGTGAGGGTGCCGGTGGTGGTCAGCGCGATCAGGAGCACGGCCGCGGCCATCGCGAGCAGGCGGTGGGTGTGGTCGGGAAGGTGCAGGCGGTCCCGGCTGAGCGGGCCGACCAGGCGGAAGGCGTAGGTGCCGGCGGCGAGGAGGGCGATGGCGAGCAGCGGCATCAGGACGGCTCCCGGGTCGGATCGGTGGGCGTGCGCGGGGCGGCGGGGCGGGAGGCGCGCAGGTAGGGGGTCAGGCCGACGAGCGCGAGCAGGACCGGCAGACCGGCGGGGAGGAACGGGGTGCAGGCGAGCGCGACGGCCGCGCCGAGGAGCGCCGCGTTGCGGGTGTCGCGGTCGCGGAGCGCGGGCAGCACCAGCGCCAGCAGGACGGCGGGAAAGGCCGCGTCCAGACCCAGCACGGCGGGGTCGCCGAGGCCGGTGCCGGCCAGTGCGCCGACCGCCACCGACAGGTTCCAGACGACGAACAGGGCGACCCCGCAGACCCGGAACGCGGCGCGGCGAAGCGCCGGGTCGGTGTGCCGCAGCGCGAAGGCCACCGTTTCGTCGGTGATCAGGTGCGCGCCCGGCAGTCGGGTCCACCCGCGTCGGCGGTCGTCCAGTACGTCCGCGACGGCGAAGCCGAAGGGCAGCAGTCGGGCGTTGAGGACCAGTCCGGCCAGGACGGCGGCCACCGGGCTGCCACCGGCGAGCACGACGCCGACGGCGGCGAACTGGGCGCCGCCCGCGAAGACGAGCACGGACATGACGATCGGCACCCACGGTGCGAGCCCACCCGCGACGGCGATGGCCCCGAAGGAGGCGCCGACCACGGCGTCGGCGACGCAGACGAGGAGGATGTCACGGAGGGTGGCAGGATCGAGTGTTCGGTATGACGAACGCATGTCCGGTACAGTGAACGAAGTGATATGCGTTCGTCAAGCCGAACAAAGCGACGTCTGGAGCGAACACGTGGCCGGCAATCTGCCCTCCGACCCCGCCGCCGAGCCCACCGCCGGCCCGATCGCGATGATCGCGGCGTCCGTACGGCGCGAACGCGAACGCGCGGGGGTATCCCTGACCGAACTGGCCAGGCGCGCCCGGATCGCCAAATCCACGCTGTCCCAACTCGAAGCCGGCGTCGGCAACCCCAGCGTGGAGACGTTGTGGGCGCTGGCCGTCGCGCTCGGTGTACCGTTCAGCCGACTCGTGGACCCGCCGCACTCGAACGTCCGGGTGATCCGCGCCGGCGGCGGCCCGGTCACCCACTCGGAACAGGCCGACTACGCGGCCACGCTGCTCGCCACGAGCCCGCCCAACGCGCGCCGCGACGTGTACCGCGTGGTGGCCCAGCCCGGCGAACCGCGAACGTCCGAGCCGCACGTGCCCGGCACCACGGAACACGTCGTGCTCGCCACCGGCCGCGCCCTGGTCGGCCCGGTCGAGGCCCCCGTCGAACTCGCACCCGGCGACTACATCGCCTACCCCGGCGACGCGCCGCACATCTTCGAGGCCCTGGCACCGGACACCTCGGCGGTCCTGATCTCGGAACACATCTGACGCCCGAGGACATCTGACGCCGGGCCCATCCGATATCCGAACGCGTCGGACACCTGAGCACATCCGACACCCGGACAGATCGGACGCCCAAGCACATCCGACACCCGCGACGGCAGCCAGGACGCACGCGCCGCCGGCGCCTCGGACGTCGACGAGGCCGGCGCCGACGAGCCACCGGCGGTCCCGGGAGGCCCGGGACCGCCGACAACCGGAAGGACCGGATGGACCGGCTGGACCGGAGGAATACAACAGTTGGCGGCGCTCAGGCAGCGGCGGCGGGGTAGGGCCACGGATTCGCGACGCACAGCTTGCCGTTGTCCGCCTCGCGGCTCTTGGTCTGCTGCATCATCACCGGTGCCAGGCCGCCCGGCCCGCATCGGGTGTTGTGCTGGTGCCCCAGGCGGTGCCCGACCTCGTGGTTGATCAGCATCTGCCGATAGCCGAGGATGTCGTCGCCGTACGCGGTCGACCCCTGGGCCCAGCGCCAGCCGTTGATCATCACCCACGGCGTCCCGGTCGCGTTGCACGACACATTGGACACGCTGGTGTCGCCGACGATGGGCGAACAGATCCGGTGCAGGGTGCCGGGACTGGACAGACGCACCACGAACGACACGTCCGCGCCGTCGGTACGGTCGAACACCCTCCCGTCCCGGGCCCAACCGCGCGGGTCGTTGAGGGACTGCCGGATGATCGCGGCGAACAGCGCACCGTCCAGCGCGAGGCCCTCCTCGATCTCCACCCGATACTCGATCCGCTGCGCCCCGGCGGGCCCGGAATCCTTGCCCGGCAAGGTGACGAACTTCCCGCCGAGCCGCAGCGTCGGCTCCAGCGGGAAGCGCAGGCCGGCCTGCGTCAGGGGGTCCGGCGGCGCGGACGCCCGAACCGGCAGATCCCTTTGGGCCGACGGCTGTTCCGGCGCCGGGACCGCCACCGGCCCACCACTCGGCGCCGGCACCGGGGTGGCGCCGACGTCGACGGTCGACGCGCCGCCGCCTCCGGAGAACCCGGGCAGCGCGGCGAGCAGGAACACCAAGGCGGCCACCGCGCCCACCCCGAACAACACCCGTCGCACGCCGCGCGGGCGCGCACCCGAGCGGGCCCGGGCGTGGGCCCGGGTGCGGCCACGGTTGCGGGCGGCGGGACGCGACTTGGCCCGACGCCCGGTGCCGTGCCCGCTCACCCGATACCCGTGCCGGCGTCCAGGAGCCGCCGGGCGACCGGTTCCCAGGCCGCGTTCCGGGCCATCTCCATACCCTGCTCGTCGGCCAGCGGCATCCTGCCCTTGGCGGTCACCACCCGCTTACCGTCCAGCGGCCCATTGGCCCAGAGCAGCCGCAGCACGGTCGGGCCGATCGGCAACAACACCCCTTGCCCCCGGAAGACGCCCTCCGGGACGCGCAGACCCTCCGTGGCCATCCACGTGCCGTTGCGCTCCGGTTGCGAGCACTTGACGGAGTGCACGACTCCGTGTTCGTCCGTGCGCGCGGCCGGGGTCGGGCCGTCGGCTCGGCACTCCGGCAACGTGCCGGATCGCAGCGACACGAACACCACCCCGGTCGGTCCGTTGCCGTCGTTGATGGTCAGCTCGGCCGAGATCCCGGTTTCCGGGAAGTACCCGGTCCGCACCGTCGATCCCGTCCCGCCCGGCACCAGGGCGGTGAGTACGTCGCCGAGATCGCGGGCGATCGCCTGGCGGACGGCGTCCACCCGGCCGTCCGTCGACGGGCTCGGCCGGGGCTCGGCCGGCGACGCCGGTACGACCCGCTCGGACTTCGGGCCGGCCTCCCGGTCCAGGGCGACCGTGGCCGCCCCTCCGATCGCCACCACCGCGGCCACCGAGGCCGCGATGCCGGCGCCGGTGCGCATCAGCACACGCCGTCGGCCCCGGGAGGCCGCGCGGGCCACCACGTCGGCCATCGGGCGCTTTCCCTGGTGGGCCAGTTCGTCGTGGAGCTGCCGGCGGAAGGCACGTTCCAGATCGGGGTCGAGGCCCGGTTCCAGGGCGAATTCGAGGCCCGGTTCGAGGTCGGGTTCGAGGCCCGCCGTGAGGTCGGCTTCGGCATCGGCGCCGAGCGAGGCGCGGGGTGCGGGTGCTGCCTTGTCCGGTGTCATGGCCACCTCCTCTGCTGATCGGTCATCGTTCATCGTTCGGCTCCGTCGCGTGCCTTCGATGCAGACGCATGTCGTCGATACCTGTTCCGCGATGCGTGTCTCGGGTGCGTGTCTCGCGTGCCTTCGGTGCGTGTCTCGGGTGCGTGTCTCGCGTGTGTCTTCGGTGCGTGTCTTCGGTGTGCGTGAACTTCCGTGCATGACGGCGACCGACGGCTGCCGCGCGCCCGTCCCGGACGTGTGTCGTCCGCGGACGTACGCGACGGCAGTCCGAGCCCGCCGGCCGACTCAACCAACCAGCGGATTGACCGCGAGCGTGCCGCGCAGCCGGGTCAGTGCGCGCGGACCCGCGCTCTTGACCGCGGAGACGGACATACCGAGCATCTCGGCGACCGCCTCCACGCTGTGGTCCTCCCAATAGCGCAGGACCACCACCGCCCGATCACGCGGTGACAGCCGCATCAGCGCGTCGATCAGCGTGAGCCGAATGTCCGGGAGGTCAGCGTCGGCCGCCTCGTCCGGTCGGCGCTCCAGGGCCTGCGCGTCGATGCCGGGAACCTCGGTCGAGCTCCGGCGGCGTCTGCGATCGAGGTAGGCGTTCAGGAGCACACGTTTCGCGTACGCGTGCGGTTGCTCGGTGTGTTCTATCCGACGCCAGGCCAAGTACAGCTTCTCCAAGGCGATCTGGGTGAGGTCCTCGGCGAGATGCCAGTCACCGCACAGCAGATACGCCGTCTGACACAGGCGGTGCGCCGAGGTCCGGGCGAACTCGGTGAACCCTTCGCGACCCTGTGGGCCCATCCCGACCTCCCTTCCTGCCGCCGCCGTCCCTGATCCATACGCAGCCGGGGGGTGCGGAGGATGCACGTGTTCTGCGTCACAATGGGCAACGGCCCGAGCCGCGCCGGGCCGACGGCCCGCCCGCGACCCACCTCGGAGGCTCGGAACGTGCCACCAACCCCGCCGCGTACGGCCCATCCGGCGCCGGGCGACCTGCCGTTCGTCGTGCACGAGTGGTTCGGAGGCTCCGGAGACCCCTGGTTCTTCGCCCTGGTGCGCTTGCGCGGCGCCGCGCCGAACGCACGCGATCTGCGCGAACTGGTCCGGGACCGCTGGGGGTCGGTGCCGCGGCTGCGGCTGCGCGCGGGCGCGGTCCTACCGGGGCGCCGGCGCGGGCGACCGCGCTGGTTCGTCTCCGACGACTTCGAACCCGACCGGTACGTGGTCGCCGCGCCGGTCGCGCCCGGCCCGAACGCGCTGCGCGAGCGCGTCGGGGAATTGCTCGCCGAGCGCATCCCGCCCACGCGCGCCTCCTGGCGGCTGTACCTGCTGTCCGGGCACGAGCCCGACGGGTTCGCCGTGCTCTTGCGGATGCATCACGCGGTGGCCGACGGGGTCACGGTGATCCGGCTGCTGGAGCGCCTGATGGGCGCCGGGAGCGATGCCGCGGCGGGATCGGCGGGGCCCGGCCCGGCGGTACGCCGGGTGCCGCCGGGCCGGGCGTCCTTGCGCGGGCTCGCGGCGACGGTCGGCGGCGTACTCGGCCGAAATTCCCGGCTGCCGTTCAACGGCCGGATCGGCACGGGGCGCCACGTGACCTGGGTGAGGGTGTCCCCGGAGACGGTACGGGCCGCCCGGCGCGCGGCCCCGGGCAGTGGGCGCCCGACCGTCAACGACGTGTACCTGGCGGCGGTCGCCGGGGCCCTGCGCGCGGTCGCACCGGCGGGTCCGGCCCCGCCGCGCCGCGTCGCGGCGCTGGTCCCGGTGAACATGCGCACGACGGGTGAAGCGGCCCGGATCGGCAACGTGGTGTCCTTCTTCCGGGTCCCGCTGCCGCTCGCCGAACGGGATCCGGGCGTGCGACTGGCCCGGGTGCACGCGGCGACCACGCGTGCCAAGGCCACCGGGCAGGCAGCCATCGCGCGGGCCGCGATCGAGGTGAGCGCCCGGCTGCCGCTTCGGGTCGGCCGGCTCGCCGGGCTGGTGACGATGTCCGCGGGCTACGCGAACACGAGCTGCACCAACATCCCCGGCCCGGACGTACCGCTGGTCCTGCTCGGCCGACCGGCGGTCGAACTGGTCGTGGCCCCACCACTGATGGGCGCGCAGGGCGTGGTCTTCGGCTTCACCGGGCTCGGGGACGCCTTCACGGTCTGCGTCACCGCCGATCGGGCCCACGGCGCGACGGCCGATCGGCTGGCCGAGGCGATCCGCGTCGAGTTCGAGGAGCCGGCGCGGATCGCGGCCCGCTGAGCGGAACCAGGTCGGCGCCGGCCGGTCCGGCCTTCGACCGTGATCGACACCGACGACCACCGGTCCGAACGCGCCGGCGTGATCGGTCCCCTCTGTGGCATGTCGGGCCATCCGTGTCGGGGGTGTCCGGGTCGTACGTTTCTTCCATACCCGGGAACGGGAGCACCGCCGACCGGCCCGGTCGCCGGTCGTACCGTCGCGGTCCGAACTTCGCCGGTGGTGCGCGGCGCTCGATCCGACCGCCGCGCGGCGCCCCGATCCGACCGTCGAAGACCCACGAAGGAGCACTCTCGCGATGAGTGACGTCAAGATCCTGGCGATATCCGGCAGCCTGCGCGCCGAGTCGCACAACACGCGGCTGTTGCATGCCGCGCGGAAGTTCGCGCCGGGCGGCATGGACATCGAGATCTACGAGGGCCTGCGCGAGATCCCGCCCTACGACCTGGACCAGGACAACGCGAACGACCGCCCCGCCGCCGTCGCCGAGCTGCGCCGGCGGATCACCGAGGCGGACGGTCTGCTGATCGCCACGCCGGAGTTCAACTACTCGATCCCCGGCGTGCTGAAGAACGCGATCGACTGGGTGAGCACCGACTGGTCCCGGACCGAGGGCCTGCCACTGCTGCACAAGCCCGCCGCGATCATGGGCGCGGCGCCCACCAACTTCGGCTCGGTGCGCGCGCAGCTCGCGTTGCGTCAGGTGTTCGTCTGGACGCACACCGACGTCGTGGTGCGGCCCGAGCTGATCGCGTTCCGCTCGCACGAGCGCTTCGACGACGCGGGCAACCTGACCGACGAGGACACCATCGGGTTGCTCCGCGACCTGCTCGCCGCGCTGGCGGAGAAGATCGACGGCAAGTGAGGGATCGCGCGACCGGGGCCGCCGCCGTGCGGGCCCGGAGGGCGCGTCCGCCGTCCGCCGGCGAGGTTGTTCGCCATCCGGGCCGCCGGGATCCGACCGCGGGGAGCGCCGTCGGGCCATGATCGCGGTCGGATGCGCGCGAGGAGGGGTTTCGCCGTCACGGGGCGGCGAAACCCCTTTTTTCCGTCGACACGCCGTCACGCCCGCCGGGGGTGGACGCCCGCGACGGTCGGACGCTCGCGAGAGGTCGAATTGACCCGTCGATTCGTGGCTGGAATGAACCATTCGATGGGTCGAAACGCGCCGTAGATTGGTACCACCGAACAGCGGGGCCGGGCGCCGAAGGGCACCTCACTCGACGCACATCGACCGGCCCGCCGTTCCCCCCGATCGACCCGACCAGCCACACCGGGAGTCACCATGTCCACGCACGCCCCGAACGCCGCCGTCCCCGCCTCCATCCTGGTCCGTACCCAGGAGGCGGAGGTCGTCCAGGACGGTCCCACCAGCCTGATCACGCTGCTGGCCGACACCCCCGGGATGACCGCCAACCTGGCCGGCTTCGACAAGGGCTCCCCCGGTGCGCCGGCCCACTTCCACACCAGGGCCGACGAGATGTTCCACGTCCTCGAGGGCACCATGCGCATCCTGCTCGGCGAGGAGATCGTCACCCTGGAGACCGGCGACTTCCTGCTGGTGCCGGCGCGCACGCCGCACGCGTTCGCACCGGCCCCGGACACCGCGGCGAAGATGCTGGTCGTGTTCACCCCCGGGATGGACCGCTTCGACTACTACCGGCTCCTGGAGCGGGTCTACCGCGGCGAGGCCGACGTCGCCGAACTGCGCGCGACCTCGGAGCGGTTCGACAACCACTACGTGGACAGCCCGGTGTGGCGCGAGGCCCTCGCCGGAGCCTGACCCGGCGTGCCGGTACTCAGGACGCGTGTTCGGTACTCGGCTTCGCGGCCGAGTAGCCCTACGGATGCCCCCTGTCGGCGGGCCCCGCCAGGATGTGGAGTGCGGGCAGCGAGCGCGGGTGGGGCGGAACCGCCGACACGGGGTGGCGGAACGAGCGTCGAAGCACGGTGGGGTCGGTGCGAGGGGAGGGGGTGCGCCGCCACGGGGGCGGCGCACCCCCTCCCCTCGTTTCGTCTCCCCCGGTTCACGGCGGATCAATTCCGGGGATGACCCGCGTCCAGGTCCCGGACGTCGGAAAAGGTCAGCAGGTCGGGCCGGGTCGGAGCCGGATGATCCGGAGCCCGGACGGGCGCCACCACGAAACCGGTGTGGTCGCCCAGATCGACCGCCTCCAGGACACGACCCACGAACCGCCGGGGGCAGTCGCTCAGGAGCGGTACGCCGAACGGGCCCTCGGTCCACGCGCAGTGCGCGAACTTGTCCGTGCGGTCGCCGGTCTCCTCCCCGAACAGGGCCGCGAGCGGGTGTTGCCGCGAATCGGGCGCGTGCACCGCGATCACGCCGGCCGCGGCGACGACGGCATGAGTGTGGTTCGCGGCGGACACGCAGACCAGGAACCGCCGCGGGTCGATACCGCACTGGGTGGCGAAGCCGACCAGGCATCCGGAGCGCTCACCGGTGTCCGGCCGGGCCGCCGTGACGATGAACATCGGGTAGTCGAGCGCCCCCACAAAGGAGTCGAAGTCGGCATCGGCACCGGGACCGGGTTCCGCGGACTCGGATCGACCTTGCGGCGGGTTGCTCACCACATCCACCCTCCTCGTCGCGACCGTCGCACCGTTGCGACTCTCGCGACCGGCGCGGTGGCCGCGCCCGTCGCGACCGGTCGGATCCTCGGTTGTGCTCCCGACCCGAGGGCTACTGCCCACCACCACCGCCGCTACGCCCCACCGGGCGAAATCCGGCCCCGCTCCCCGGCCGATCCGCTACGGATGCATCCGGGCACCCTTGAGGATCTTGTCGACCGCGTTGCGCGGGCCGTGCACCGCCATCCCGACCAGGTCCAGATCCGCCCGCCGGACGGCCCGGACCGCGGCACGGTTGTCCCGGTCGTTGCCGGTGGCGAAGAGGTCCGAGGTGAACACCGCGACGGGAAGTTCCCGACCCACCGCCCGGGTGTGTGCCGCCGTCAACACCTCCTTGGCGCCCTCGAAGACCATCACCGGCTGCCGGAACATCGGCAGGTAGCCGGTGTCGTCGGCGTCCGCGTAGGGCTCGCCGATCACCTCCGGGATCCGCGTGCCGAGGCCGCTGACCAGGAACGCCGTGACGTTCAGCCGCTGCCATGGGGCCAGGTCGGCGCGCAGCACCACGGCGATCCTGGTGTCGAAACGAACGGGTTCGAGCTCGGTTTCCATGCCTCGCATCGTGTCGGGGCCGGTCGGGGGCCGTCTTGTACGATCCTGACATGGTTGCCGGCGCGGAGATCGTGGCTTGGCGGCCGGCGGTGGCCGGGGTGCGCGAGGTCCTGCACGCGCACATGACCGATCACACCTACCCGATGCACACGCACGCCGCGTGGACGCTGCTGATCGTCGACGACGGCATGGTCAGGTACGACCTGGACCGGCACGAACACGGTGCCCTGCGCAGCACCGTGAGCCTGCTGCCGCCGCACGTCCCGCACAACGGGAGCGCGGCCACGCCGACCGGGTTCCGCAAGCGGGTGTTGTACCTGGACTCCTCGCACGTGGCCGACGAGCTGATCGGCCCGGCCGTGGACCACCCGGTGCTCGCCGACCCAGCGCTGAGCCGGCGGGTACACCGACTGCACACCGCGCTGCTGCGGCCGGGCGAGGAGCTGGAGGCCGAGAGCAGGCTCGCGTTCATCGCCGAACGGCTGCGCGGGCACCTGGTGGGTCGGGTCGCCGCGCCGCCCGCCGTGCGTGATCCGAATCTGGCCCGTCGGCTGCGCGACCTGCTGGACGATCGATTCGTCGAGGGCGTCACGCTCGCCGAGGCCGCCCGCTTGTTGTACGCGCACCCGACCCACCTGGTGCGGGCCTTCGGCCGGGAGTTCGGCATCGGTCCGCACCAATACCTGACCGGGCGCCGGGTCGATCTCGCCCGCGGACTCCTGCTCGACGGCATGCCGCCGCACACCGTCGCGGTGACCGCGGGCTTCTACGACCAGTCGCACCTGAACCGGCACTTCAAGCGTGTCCTGGGCACCAGCCCCGGGCGGTTCGCCCGCGGCGGGAGGCTCCCGGTGGTCACCGGCGAAGCGGACGAGGCGAACGGACCGGTACCGATCCACGACCGCCGAAACCCGCGTTCGCGCCACACCCCTATCGCCCCCTAGCGTTCGTCCCGGGGCGGCCGGCCGTCGGTGTGCTGTGGTGGGGTGGTCCTCGTGACACCGCCCGGGACGGGGGGCGACGGCGAACGGGTCGGCCCGACGAGGGGAAAGCGAACAGTGACGCATCAAGCCGCGCGCCGGTACGACCCGGCCGCCGAGGTGCTGCTCGGACTCGCGGTGGCGAGTGGCGAAGCCGGGGACGCGGGTCGGCTGCGCCACCGGCTCGGCGAGAACGACCCCGCCTACCTGGCCGACGCCTCGCTGCCGATCGCCGCGCGGGTCAAGGCCGTTCGCGATCCCGACGTGCTGGTCCGGCGCGCGGTGGCGCGCAACCCGGAAGCCTGCACCGCCGATCTGGCCGCACTGCTGGAGCGGCCGGACCCGGTCGTGGATCGGCTGGTGTACCGACACGCCACCGCCCTGCCGTGGATGCGCCGCGAGGTGCTCGCGCCGGGCCGACATCCGGATCCGCACGCGCTCGGCGTGTTGTGGGAGGAGATCCGCGCGTGTGCCGAAGACCCGCCGGACCACCCGCACTTCATCGGCGCCGCCGTGGTGTCCGGGATCCCGGCACTGATCGAGCACGCGCTGCGCGCCTGCGCCGCGCGGCTCACCACCGCCGAGCAACTACGGGGCCTGTTGGGCCTGTTCGCCGACCCGCCGCGACTGGCCGGGCTGCTCGCGGAGGTGGACTTCGGTGGCACGCCCACCGGCCCGGCGGCCGGCGGCCCTCCCCCGCCCGTGCTCGATGTGGCCGCCCTCGCCGCCCGCGCGCTGGAGAGCGGCCGGACGGACGAGCTCCAAGCCGCGGTGGCCGCCGCCGAAGGCCCCGACGGCCTGATCGCCGGCCTGCGCGCCGGCGAGCCGGAACCCGCCTGGCGCCGCGATCCGCACTGGAGCCGGCTGCTGGACGCCCAACGCGCCGAGCCGCTGCCCGAGGCCGCCGCGGCGGCGCTGGTCGCGCGCGCGGACTGCCCCGACGCCCTGCTCGTGGAGCTCTACCGAGCCCACCCGGCCGCGGTGGCCCGGATCGCCCGCCCCTCGGCCGCCCTCCTCGAAGCCGCCGCACGCCACCCCGGCCACCCCGAGGCGGCCCGGATCGCCGCCTCGGCCGGCGCCGCCGGACGCACCCGCGAGCGGCACGCCGCCCTCGTCCTGGACACCGTCGCCCCCGCCCGGACCGCCGTCGCGACCCTGGCCGAACTCCCCTTCGTCCGCCCGCTCACCGACCTGCTGCACCATCGGCTGGGCGGCTCGGCGAGTCGTTGGGCCACCCTGCGGGTGCACCTGTCACGGCACCGGGGCACCCTGGCCGAGTTGCTGGCCCGGATCGCCGACGGATCGATCCCGGACGTCGGATCGACCGTGCCGCCCGCGCTGTCCAGGCCCTACCGATTCCTGCTCTACGCCGCCGAACCCGAGGACCTGCGCGGCCTGTTGCCGCACCTGCGCGACGAGCTGCTGCGCGATCTGCTGGGCAAGGGGCCGCTGCCCGCGCACGCGCTCGACGTCGCGCTGGCCACTCGCGATCCCCGGGTCTGCGCGGCCGTCGCACAGAACGCCTGCCTGGACCCGCGCGAGCTGGGCCGGCTCACCGCCCTGGACGACCCGTTCGTGAACGCCGCCGTGTACCGCAACCACCACACCCCGCTCACCCTGCGCCGCAGCATCGCCTCCGGGGTTCCGCGCACCCCGGGGCGCAGCGAACTCGTGCCGCTGGACCCGCGGTTGCGGGCCGAACTGCTGGACTGCCGGGATCAGCGCCGGCTCACCCCGCTGGCGGTCAGCGGCGACCCCGAGCTCGTGCACGCCGCGCTCTTCACCTTCCCGTCCGCCGACGCGCGCGGCTTCGCGTTCCTTCGGGTGTGGGAGCGCGGCGGCCCCGACGCGGTGCGGCACCTGGTACGGCTGCTCGGCGGGCCGGGCCACTCGAACCAGGCCGCCGCCGTCCTGGACGCGCTCGAAGCCCCGGACGGGCCGGGCAGGTTGGGCTCGCCGCGCGTTCCGTACGAGGATCCCGACGCCCTGCCGCGGGTCTTCGCCACCGCGCGAGGACGCAACGCCACCCGGCGACTGATGGCCACGCTCGTCCACGAGCCGTACGTGTACGACCTGCCGCGCCTGGTGGCCGGGCACCGCGAGACTCCGTACCCGCCCGAGCCGATCGACGAACTCCTGCGCCACGAGCACGCCGAGGGCGAACCGGGCCGGTTGCTGCGGCTCGCCGTGGTCAACCGCTCGTGCGGCTCCACCGCCGAGGACCTCAACCGCGAGCCGATCGACCGGCTGACCACAGTCGCGTTCGGCCGCGCCGACGCGGCCTGGGTGAACGACTGCGTCGAGCACGAACTGCTGGACCCGGTACGGCTGGTGGATACCGCCCGGCCGGCCGGCGAGGTGCTGCGCGCGCTGCCCAAGCTGGCCCCCGACGCGGCCGCGCCCGTCCGCGCCCGGCTGGCGGAACTGGTCGGCACCCACCTGGCGGGCCACGTCGAGGCCACCGTGATCGGCCTCGGCCTGCTCGACTCCTTCGCGGGCACCGTCGCCGAACTGATCACCGTCGCCGCACAGGCGGCCGGCCGGCCACCGGATGCCGCGCAACGGGCTCTGAGCGACGCCGAGATCGCCGAGTTCGCGGACACCCTCGCGCGCCGCGCGCCGACCATCCGCGGCCGCGAGCAGGCCGGACCGACGCTGCCGACCAGGCGCGGCCGGCGCAACACCCCCGACCGGGGCTGCGCGCTGGCCGCGGCGCATCTGCTGCGTGAGATCGTGCCGGGCGCGCCGATACCCACCGACCCCGCGGTGCTCGCGGTGTTCGCCGAGACCCTGGAGGCGGACGTGCCCGACCTGTGCCACCCGGTGTGGCTGGTCGCGGCGTGCGCGGCCGCTCCATCCGAGCTGCCGCGCGAGCGTCTGGTCCGGCGCGATCCGATCGGCTTCCGGGACACCGCCTCGGCCTCGGTGCGCTACCGCGCCGGTCTGGTCGGCCCGGCCGACCTGATCGCCACGACACCCGCACGCGCGTTGAGCGCCGCCCGCCCGGGCGAGTTCTCCCAACTCGCCCGCGCACCGCTCACCCGGGCCGTACGCGCCCTGCTCGCCGCCCGACTGGGCCACGATCGCGAGCGCTGGTCGGCCGCGCTCGCCGCGATGGACACGGAGCGCGGCGAACTGCCGCTGCCCGAACTGCTCGACCGGGTGGCCGCCGGTCCCGGCCCGCGACCCGCTGCCGCGCCCGCGACGCTGTCGAGCGCCGGATCGGCCCTGCTCGTCTACGCCGACGCGCACGTTCTCCGCGCGCTCGTCCCGCTGCTCGGACCCGGGTCGGCAAGCGCCCTGGCCCGCGACGCGGAGCGCACCCGGCACGTCACGGACGACCTGGTCGCCTACGTACTGGAGTTGGCCGACGTCGCCCCCGCGCTGATCCTCGCGGACGGCGAGGCCCGCTCGCCGCACACCCGGCACGTGCGCGGGCGGCTGCTCGACCGGCGCGATCCGGTGCTGGACGACCGGCTGTACGGCGATGTCAGGCGGCCCGGCGACGCGGCCGAGCGGCGCCGGATCCTGGCCCGCGCGGCACAGGACGCCCGGCCGCTGTCGCCGGTCCTGCGCGAACGCCTGCTCGCCCCGGGGGTGTTCTCGAAGTATCGGACGGACGCGCTGCGGGTGACGGTGGAGGCGGCCGACGCCGACGTGGTCGAGCGCGCGCTGGAGGCGATGTCCGGGAAGTTGTCCCTGCTCGAGCAACTGATCGCGGCGCGCAACGCGTTGCGCTTCGGCGGGCCGCACCGGCTGCGCGCGCTGATCGACCGCGGCCTGTTGGGCAGCGGCGCCGCCAAGGTCGCGGCGAAGGCCCTGGCCGGCACCGGAGATCCGGCCGAGGCCGCCGTCGCGGTGCTGACCTCGCGGATCGACCGGGAGTCGTCGCCGGCCCGACTGGTGGCGAGGCTGCGCGCGTGCGACCGGCTCGCGGACGCCGAACGGGTCCTGGACCGGCCCTACCGGCGCGACTGGGCACTGCTGGCCCGCGAGCACGCGCGCGAGCCGTGGCCCGCCGGGGTCCGGCGCGCGCTCGCGAGCCGACCGGACGCGCCCGATGAGATCCTCCTGGCGATGCTCACCGACCTGCACCCCGCCGAGGCGTTCGCCGCGGCCCGGCGCGGGCCGCGGCCGGCCCGTACCGTCGCCGCGTGGGTGCTGCCCGAAGGCGGTACCGCCGAGTGGCATGTCGAGATCGAGCGGTTGATCGAGGCGGGGCTGCTCACCGGCCACGACCTGGTGCACGAGGTGGGTCACGCCGATCGTGTGCTGCGCTATGTCGCCGACGCCCGGGTACGCGTGGACCCTTCCGAGCCGGTACGGGCCGCGGTCCAGGCGGCGTACGCCGAGATCGGCGCGCTGACCGCGGATCTGCTCGGCACCGAGGAACGGTGCTGGCAACGTCTGTTCGCCGCGCTCACCGAGCGCGACGAACACTGGCGCCGGGCCGAGGGGCCGGCCGCGGGAGTCGCCGCGCTGCTCGCCCACGCGGCACGCGAGCCCCTGGGGCGTGTCTGCGCTCCCCCGACGAGCGCCTGACCCGGATCGCCCGGCGGCACCGGCCGGTCGATCCGGATCGGGCGGATCGACCTCAGCCGAGCAGGTTCTTCTCCAGGTCGCCCAGGATCGCGTTCGCCGCGACCACGCCCAGGCCGAGGTACCAGGTCTCGTCGGGGACCGTGACGGCCTTGCCCTTCTCCACCGCGCCGAGCTTCTTCCACAGCGGGTTGTCGGTCACCCGCGCCTGCGCGGTCTTGTCCGCCGGGCCGTAGGTGCCGACGAAGATCCTGTCCGCGTCCGCCTCGGTGATCCGCTCCTCGGACAGTTCCACGGCCAGGTCGTCGATGTTCTGGTTCGCCGGCCGGGGCAGACCCACGTCCTGGAGCACGGTGCCGATCAGCGACTTGTTCGCGTACAGCCGGATCTTGCCCGGCATGAACCGCACCATCGAGATGGTCGGCTTGTTCGCGCCCAGCTTGTCGCCGAGCGCCTTGGCCCGGACCTGGTAGGCCTGCAACTGCGCTTGGGCGTCGGCGGTCTTGTCCAGGGCCGCCGCGTTGAGCAGGAAGTTCTCCTTCCAGGTGTAGCCGGGACGCACCGAGAACACCGTGGGCGCGATCTTGGACAACACCGGGTACTGCTGCTCCGCGCGCAGCTTGCTGCCCAGGATCAGGTCCGGCTTGAGGTTCTCGATCGCCTCGAGGTTGAGGTTGTTGATCGTGCCGACCTTGGCCGGCTTGCCCGCCTTGCCGTCGAGGTACGCCGGGAGTTCCTGCGACCCGTCGGTGAACGCGATGCCGATCGGCTGGACGCCCAGTGCCGCGACGTTGTCGAGTTCGCCGGTGTCCAGCACGACGACCCGCTTGGGCTGCGCCTTGAGCGTCACGTCGCCCATCGCGGTGCGGATCGTACGCGGGTACTGTCCGGGCGCCGCGTCCGTGCCCAGGCCCGTGGACACCTGGCCGGCGCTGCCGAACTCCTTGCCGCCGGCCGCGACGGCGGGCTTGCCGCCGCCCTTGTTCCCGTCCGAGGAGTCCGAGCCGCAGGCCCCGGTGAGCAGGGCGGCGGACAGGGTCACGGCTACGGCGGCGATCCGGCGGCGAGGTATCGGCATGGGTCCTGGTTCCTTGGCGCGTGAGGGACGCGGACCGGGCACCACGACGACGCGGCGATCGGCCCGCACTGCTGGACAGGCTCGACCGCTGAGGTAAGCCTTACCTTGTCACCCTAGGGGATGCTTGGCGCGGATCAGCCATCAGGGGTGAGAACGGGCATCCGGCCGACCGGCCGCGCGATCGCCGATCCACCCGGCCGAACCCGTTGACGCCGCCTCGCGGGCGGCGCGAGACTCGGCTCACCCGGGGAGGTGGGGCCGTGGTGGTGGCCGACGTGCTCGGTCCGGACTTCGACGCGATCCGACGCGAGGAGTACGGCTATCTGGACGACGCGGGGCTGGTCTACCTCGACCACACGGGCGCGGGGTTGGCCGCACGCCGCCAGTGGCGCGCGCACGCGGCGCGGATGTCCGGCGCCACCTACGGCAATCCGCACTCCGAACACCCGGCCTCGGTCGCCTCCACCGCGCTGGTGGAACACACCCGCCAGGCGATCCTGGAGCATTTCAACGCCGACCCCGACCGGTACGCGGCCGTGTTCACCGCGAACGCCACCGGTGCGTGCCGACTGGTCGGCGAGGCGTACCCGTTCCGCCGCGGCAGCCGCTTCGTGCTGCCGATCGACAATCACAACTCGGTCAACGGCATCCGCGAGTACGCCCGCGCCGCCGGCGCCCGCACCCGGTACATCGGCCTGACCGGCCCGGAACTGCGCCTGGACGGCGACGCGCTGCGCACCGCGCTGGCCCGCCGCCGAGGCCTGTTCGCGTTTCCCGCGCAAAGCAACTTCACCGGGGTCCGGCACCCGCTGGAGTGGATCGACGTCGCCCACGGGCACGGCTACGACGTGCTGCTGGACGCGGCCGCGTACGCACCCACCAATGTGCTCGATCTCGGCACGGTGCAACCCGAGTTCGTGGCGGTGAGCTGGTACAAGGTGTTCGGCTACCCGACCGGTGTGGGCTGCCTGCTCGCCCGCCGGGACGCGCTCGCCCGTCTGCGCCGGCCGTGGTTCGCGGGCGGCACCATCGAGGCGGTCAGCGCGCAGGGCGGCTGGCATCGCATGGCCGACGACGAATCCGCCTACGAGGACGGCACCCTCAACTTCCTCGCCATCCCCGACGTCGCGCAGGGCCTGGCCTGGGTGCACGAGGTGGGCATGCGGGCCGTGCACGAACGGGTCGACCGACTCACCGCGCATCTCCTGTCCGGGCTGGCCGAGTTGCGCCATCACCGCGGCGAGCCGATGGTGCGGGTGTACGGACCCGGCGCGGTGGACGCCCGGGGCGGCACGGTCGCGCTGAACATCCTGGACGCCGCCGGGACGGTGGTCGACGAGCGAATCGTCGCCCGGGACACCGCGGCCGCCGGGATCTGCGTCCGCACCGGCTGCTTCTGCAATCCGGGCGCGGGCGAGGCGGCGTTCTCCATCGCCCGCCGCACGCTGCGCGGCGCGGTGCTGCGTACGGCCGCCTCCGGCGGGACGCTGGACGACTACCTGACCCGGCTCGGACTGCCCTCCGGCGGCGCGGTGCGGGTCTCGCTCGGGTTACCGTCCACGATCGCCGACGTGGACGCCTTCCTCGACTTCGTCGCCCGCACCTACCGCGACCGGCCCGTCGACCCCCGGGGGCTGGCACCGAGGCTGCGCTGCTGAACCGACCGCCGAGTCGGCCGATCCGCCGGACCCCGGCCCGATGATCCGCCGTCAGGCCCCCGCTCGCGGGCACCTGCGGGCCAGCACCGCGCAGGTCGCGACCAGGAACAACACGGCACAGCCCGCGAGTACGGCCCAGCCGAGCACCGGCGTGTGGTCGAAACTGTCCCCGTAGGAGGCGAGCAGCGGCGGCCCGAGCGCGGACCGGCTGTGCGCCCAGCGCCCGGGCAGGTCCAGATCGCTGCCCAACGCCTCGAACGCCCACCGGTTGGTCATCGCGTAGCTGAGCGCGTGTCCGATCGCGGGCATCCGGGGCACCGGCACGAACGCCCCGGAGAAGAGCACCTGCGGAAAGCACAGCAGCGGCAACATCAGCGTGGCCTGGCCCACTTCGGTCACCGCCGCCGAGGTCAGCAACCCGAGCGCGAGCGCCGCCGCCGACGCGAGCAGCAGGGTCACCAGGAGGGATCCGTACACCTCCCAGGACGCGGCGGGCAGCCGGTCCAGCGCGCGCAGCACCGCGAGCAACAGCACGTCGGCGAGTGCGAGGATGGGCAGCAGGACGGTGCACTTGGCCGCGACGTAGGGCCCGATCCGCAGCACCGTCAGGCGTTCGCGCCGCACGATCGGCAACTCGACGCAGATCTGCAACAGGCCGTAGGTCAGCCCGAAGAAGAAGCCGCCGAACGCGATCCAGAACAGGATCATCGCGGCCCCGGAGGGACTCGGGTCGGCCGGGTCGAACGCGCCGGGCCGAAAGAGCATGGCGAACATGGCCACGATCACCAGCGGCGAGCCGATCAGCATCGCGGCGGCCGGCCGGTCGCGGGTGATCAGTTCCAGGTCGCGGCGAGCCAGGATGGACCATTGGCGAAGCGCGCGATCGGCCCGGGGCGCGGTGCGTGCGACCGGCTCGACCGACGCCGGTGCGGACTCCGCCGGCCGGTCCAACTCCGGTTCCAGCGCCCCGATTTCCGGCTCCAGTGCCAGCTCCGGCTCGCGCTCCGCGTCCACGCTCGCCCCGCGAGCGGCCACCGCCGCGTACACGTCGGCCTCCGTCGCGACGCCGAAGTGCGCGCACATCGCCCTGGGGTCCCCCACGTACGCGAGCCGGCCGTCCGGCGCCAGGAACGCGACGCGGTCGCAGCGGGCCAGGTCGGCCGGCGCGTGCGTGGTGAGCACCACAGTCGTACCCGCCCGGGCCAACTCGCGCAGCACGGCCATCAGTTCGGCTGCCGCTGCCGGGTCCAGGCCGGAGGTCGGTTCGTCCAGGAACAACACGCGGGGTCGGGTCAGCAGCTCGACCGCGATGCTCGCGCGCTTGCGCTCGCCGCCGCTGAGCGTGTCCACCCGGTGGTCCGCACGCGCGGTCAGTCCGAGCACGGCCAGCGTCCGCGCGACGGCGGCGTCCACTCCCTCGTCGGCCGGCTCGCGCAGCGCCGCGGCGTAGCGCAGGCTGTGCGCGAGCGGCAGCGCCCGATGCAGGATGTCGTCCTGCGGCACGTACCCCAAGCCGCGCGCGTCCGGTCGGCCGCCGTCGTGCCGCACCTCGCCCGCGTCGGGCGGCCGGAGCCCGGCCAGGGTGTCCAGGAGCGTGGTCTTGCCCGCACCGCTGCTCCCGGCGATCGCCGACACCTCACCGGCCTCGGCCACCAGCGAGGTATCCCGAAGTACGGTGCGCCCACCGATCGTTCGGGTCACCCCGCTTGCCGCGACCCGTACCCCGTGCTCCCCCACGACCACCCCCGACGGCATGCCCCCGAAACACCGAACGGACCATGTATAGCCCGTCCGCCGCGCGAGGACACCCCGCCCGCGCCGATCCGGTTCAGGGAGCGTCGTCGACTCGGGGCGAGTCCTCGACCAGGCGCATCCGGTGGGCCAGCGCGGCGGCCTCGCCGCGGGTGGCCACTTCGAGCTTGGCCAGGATGTTCGAGACGTGCACGCTGGCGGTCTTGACGCTGATGAACAGGGTCTCGGCGATCTGTCGGTTGCTGCGTCCCTCGACCAGCAGCCGCAGCACCTCCCGTTCCCGGGGCGTCAGTTCGCCGACCTGGTGCGCCGCGCGCCCGGCCGCGAACCCGGGATGCCCGGGCAGGTCGATCCGGGCCCGGCGGGCGAGCAGTTCGATCTGTTCGCGCAGGGGCACCGTGCCCAGCACCACCGCGGTGGCGTGCGCCCGGGCCAGCGCCGCGCCGGCCTCCACCCGATCGCCGGCGGCCACCAGCGCGGCGCCGAGGTCGGCGTACGCCTGGGCGGTAGAGTACGGCTGGGTGGTCGCATCCCAGGCCGCGACCACCTCCTGCCACTGTGCGACGGTGTCGGTGCGCTCGGCCCGGTCCAGGTGCGCGTTCAGCGTCAGCGCCTGGGTACGGTCCAGCGCGCAGTCCAGTGACAGCGCAGCGCCCGCCGCCCGGATCCGGCGCAGGTCGGCCCGGACCGCGTCGGTCGGCTCGCCCTCGGCGTGCGCGCGGGCGGCCTCGATCAGCAGCGGGAAGGCGAACCGCTGGTTGCCGACGCCGAAACCGGCCCGCAGCTCCGCGTCCAGGATCTCGTCCAGTTCGGCCCGTCGGCCGAGCACCCGGGCCAGCGCGATCGCGGCACCGGACAGCGGGATCCGGTGTTGCGCCTCCTGATACTGCGCACGTGCGCTCTCCTGCGCGTGGGTCAGGTGGCCGGCGGCCTCGGAGACGTCGCCGCGGACCAGGTGGGCCATGGCCAGTATGCGTTCGGCGTGTCCGGTGGCGCAGCCGTCGGCGTTGTGCTCACGGATCTCGTCCACCGTCTTGGCCACCTCGTCCCAACGACCGAGCGAGAACAGGCTCTCCGCGAGGTTGCCCAGCAGGAACGCGCCCGCGTTGCGGATCACGCCTCGGTCCCGGGCCAGGTCCAGCGCGCGGCGGGCCGCCCGCACCGACTCGTCGTGCCGACCGACGCCCTCCAGCACCGAGGCCCAGTTGCCGAGCACGTAGACGAGGGTGTCCGGCTTGGCGCCCCGCGCCGCCTCGGCGACGCGAACCGCCTCCCGCCCGTGCGCGAGCGCCTGTTCCTCGTCGAGTTCGCCGACTCCGGTGAGGAACCAGGACAACGTCTGGTGGGTGGTGGCGAGCAGGTCCTGGTCGTCCAGTCGCCGGGCGATCCCAAGGACTTCCCGGGCCATCCGCACCGCCTCCTCGGCCGCTCCCTCGAGGAAGTGCGCGCGGGCGCTCCGGATCACCACGTTCGCGTACTCGATCGATTCCGGAAGGTCCTTCAACAGCCTTCCGGCGTGCTCCAGTTCGATCATGCCCGGGCCGCGGCCCAGGCGGCTCAGCGCCTTCGCCCGCTGGGTCCACAGGGCCGCCGCACGGACCGGCTCGCGCTCCTCGTCGAGCAGGTCCAACGCCTGGCGCAGCAAGGCGAGTTCGCGGTCGCCCGAGTTGTCGTAGCGGGCCGCGACGATGGCGCCGTCCAGCACCTGTGCCAGGGTCGTGCCGGTCAGTCCCTCGGGATCGGGGGCCTGGTCCCACATCGCGATCGCGCTCTCGTACAGCGTCCACGCCTCGCCGAACGCGTACCGGTCGGCGGCGGCCGCCGCCGCGGTCACGCTCGCGGGCAGGGCCAGGGCCGGGCGGCCTGCCGCGATCCAGTAGCGGGCCCGGCGGTCCACGTGGTCGCGATGCGGTGGCAGCTCGCCGCGCTCGACCAGGGTGTCCAGGGCCTCGGCGAACGCCGTGTACATCCGGGTGCGTTCGCCGGGGAGCAGGTCGCCCAGGGCCGCCTCGCGGACCAGCGCGTGCCGGAAGGAGTAGCCCTCGCCGTCCGACTCGGGCACCAGGACGTGGCCGGAGACCGCCGTGCGCAGCGCCGTCTCCAGCGTGTCCGGATCCAGGCCCGCCACCTCCGCGAGCAGCCGGTGCTCGACCCCGATGCCGCCCACGGCGGCCAGACGCACCACCCGACGGGCCTGCTCGGGCAGTTGTTCGATCCGGATCAGCAGCAGGTCGCGCAGCGTGTCCGAGAGACCGGCGAGCCGGCCGTCGCGGACGCCGGCGGCGAGTTCCTCGACGAAGAACGCGTTGCCCTCGGAGCGCTCGAACACCTGCTGGGTGAGCGCGCGCGAGGGCGGGGCGCCGAGCAGGCCGGTGAGGTGCTCCTCGACCTGGGGCATGTCGAGTCGGCCCAGTTCGAGCCGGCTCACCGTGCGGATGCGCTCCATCTCGGCGACCAGCCGGCGCATCGGGTGGCTGCGGTCCATCGCGTCCGCGCGCAGCGTGCCGACCAGCAGGATCCGGCCCCGACGCAGCGAGCGGACCAGGAACGCGAGCAGCTCGCGGGTGGCCGAGTCGGCCCAGTGCAGGTCCTCGAAGGCGACGACCAGCGTGCGCTCCTCGCCGATCCGCTCCAGTACGCGCAGCGCGGACTCGTACAGCCGGGCCCGCTCGGGCGCGGGGCCCTGGCCGGGTTCGGCGGCGAGGGTGGGCGAGATCCAGGCCAGTTCGCGGCGCCGGTCCCCGACCGCGGCCTCGAAGTCGTCGCCGAGCGCGCCGGAGAGGGTGCGCAGGATCGCCGAGAACGGCGCGAAGGGCAGCCCCTCGGCGCCGAGTTCGAGACACGCGCCGACCGCGACCGCGGTCGGCTCGGTCCGCCCGGCCGCCTCGACCAGGAATTGCTCGAGCAGCCGGGTCTTGCCGACCCCGGCCTCGCCGGTCGTCAACACGACGCGGGGCTCACCTCGATCGGCCTCGCCCAGCGCCTCGACCAGTCGCCCCATCTCGGGCTCACGTCCGACGAAGAGCGGCATACCACCTGGAACACTCACACGAGGCAGCTTGCCATGCGACACGACCCGAGGGTCAGCGCGGGTACGGACCCCTGCGGGAGCGGGCGGGGCAACGCGTTCACGCGCGGGCGGGCGGCGCGGGCGCGGGGTGGTCGCGGGGTGGTCGCCTACTCGGTGTCGGCGTGTTCGGCCATCTGTCGGGCCCAGCCGGCTCGGGCGAGGGTGTATTCGACCACGTCCGCGCTGTCCTCGGCGACCGGACGCAGCTCGAACCAGCCCACGAATCGACCGCCGGCCCGCTCCCGCGCGGCCCGGAAGCCGCGGTTGCCCCAGGCCGGATACTCGTGCAGCAGACGCGGCAGCACCCGGTCGCGGACGGCCTCGGGCGGGGTCGGACGGCCACCGGTGAGGTAGCGCATCACCTCGGGATCGCCGTCGAGATCGACCAGGTCCGGCAGGTCGGCTTCGGTGAACGGGCGCAGCTCCAGGCGCTGGGTCTCCAGAAAGTTCGACACGGCGCCATCCTCACCTGCGACACTCGATCGAGCCGGCGAATTCCGCCGCGACCGGCCTCGACCCGGAGAGCCGGTCGCCCCGTCGTCGGAGCCGGCGCGGAGGCGGCCGGCAACCCCGCCGTACGGTCCGCCGTTCGCTCCTCGTAGCATGGCCGGCGATCAACCGCCGTAGCGCGCCCCGCCGGGCGCTCCGGTCCCGGTACGCGCTCGCGGGGATCGCCCCCACCGGTCGAGGCGCGTCGCCTCGTCACCGCCCGACCGGGTGCCGGGGTGTGTTCGTCCGACCCGGGCGCCTCGCCGGAACCGTCCCACGCCCCTGGCGGCAGCAGCCCTCGGAAGGACCCGACATCCATGGCCGTCGCCGAAGCCCGGCAACGCACCCACCCTCGTCTTCGCGTACGCGAGATCGCCGCGCAGGAACTGTGGGGCGCCCGCGCCGTCGACTGGTGGATCGGCAGCCTGTTCCTGTGCCTCGCGGTGTGGTTGTACAAGGACCTGTGGGCCGACCTCGACCACGCCTATCTGGCCAACGGCGGCCAGGACCAGAACATGTGGGAGTGGTTCTTCGACGCCACCGCCGACGCGGTCCGCAACTTCCGTGACCCGCTGGTCTCGGACCTGCAGAACCACCCGCTGGGCGTGAACATGATGGCCAACACGGCCATGCTCGGCCTGGGCATCCCGCTCACCCCCGTCACGCTGCTGTTCGGTCCGAGCACGACCTGGGCCCTGGTGCTCACCGGCGGCCTGGCCGGCACCGCCTTCGCGTGGTATCGGCTGCTGGCCCGCCGGGTGGTGCGCAGCAGGCGCGCGGCGGCCGTGGGCGGCGCGCTGTGCGGATTCGCGCCGCCGATCATCTCGCACGCCAACGCCCATCCGAACTTCGTGGTGCTGTTCGTGATCCCGCCGATCATCGAGAGGCTGATCCGGCTGTGGCAGGGCGAGCGGCCGGTGCGCAACGGGGTCGTGCTCGGGCTGCTGATCGCCTTCCAGATCTTCATCGGCGAGGAGCCGCTGCTGTTCGCGGCCGTCGGCCTGGTGATCTTCGGGATCGTGTACGCGCTCGCGTCGCCGGACGCGGCCCGCGAGGCGGCGCGACCGCTGGGCATCGGGCTGCTGGTCGGCGCGGCGGTGTCGCTGGCGCTGGTCGCGTACCCGTTGTGGGTGCAGTTCTTCGGGCCGCAGCACTACACGACGCTCGATCACGAGTCGGGCAACGACGTGGCGGCGTTCACCGCGTACGCGAGCGACTCGCTCGCCGGTGACCACGCCGGCGCGGCGGCACTGTCCGAGGGCACCACCGAGGAGAACGCGTTCTTCGGTTGGCCGCTGGTGATCCTGGCCCTCTTCCTGGTGGCCTGGCTGCGCCGCGCGGCCGTCGTGCGCGCGGCGGCGATCACCGCGGTGGTCGCGGCGCTGCTGTCGCTGGGCCTGGACATCACGGTCGACCACGACGACACCGGCCTGCCCGGCCCGTGGCGGTTGCTGAGCGAACTGCCTCTGTTCGAGTCGATCCTGGTGTCCCGCTTCGCGCTGATCTGCGTCCCGGCGATCGCCGTGCTCCTCGCACTGGCCACGGACCGGATCCTGGCCCGGACCTCGATCCGCCCCGAGGCCGGGTCCGAGGGTCGTGAGCTCCCGGTACGGCTGATCTGGGCGGCGGTGCTGGCGATGGCGCTGCTGCCGATCGCGCCCACTCCGCTGGACGTCCGGAACCGGCGCCCGGTGCCGGAGTTCTTCGCCGACGGGCGCTGGCGACCGTACGTCGACAACGGATCCGTCGTGGTGGTGCCGCTGCCCAGCGTCGGCGACGCGAGCGCGCTGCACTGGCAGAGCGTGGCCGACCTGGGCTTCCCGCTCGCGGAGGGTTATTTCGTCGGCCCGTGGGGTCCCGACCGGATCGGCGTCTACGGGGCGGACTACAGCCCGACCTCGGCGCTGCTGGGCCGGGTCGCCGGCGAGGGCCAGGTCCCGGAGATCACCGACGACCAGCGCCGCGAGGCGCGCGAGGACCTGACCCGGTGGCGCGCCGACGTGGTGGTGCTGCCCGAGCACCGCTATCGGGCCGAACTCACCGCCACCCTGACCGCGTTGCTCGGCCCGGGTCGGCAGGTGGCCGACGTGCAGGTGTGGGACGTACGACACCTGGGGCCGGCGGCGGCGCGGTAGCTCGCGGTAGTCGAACGAGTCCAATTGGACTCGTTCGCACTCGTTCCGCCGGCCCGCGCCGCTACCCCTTCGCGGCCCACGCCGCGTCCGGTTCGACCCGGAGCACCAGCGCGGCCGAGTCGGCGCCGGCGCCCGTGCCGGGGCGCTCCAGTCGGTAGCTCAGCCTCACCTCGGCGCCCGCGTGCGGGAGGATCTCGGCGGCGGGCACCTTGAACAGGACCGGCCGGCCCAGTGCGTGTCCGGTGATCGGTACACACACGGTGAAGGCCGCCGTGTCCGGGCCCTGCCAGGACAGGGTGAGCAGGTCGCCGACCGCCATGTCGGCATACGGGGCGACCCGGACGGTCGCCTCCAGCGGGACGTCGTGGGCGTCGAGCACATTCGCGACGGCTTGGTCGACGGTGGGCGGCGGCAGCGGATCGGGCATCCTGGGCTCCTTCACGGTGCCTGCGCGGCGGCGGCTCGATCGGCCACGGCCCGACCGCACGGGACTTCGATTCCGGTCCGGGTCGACCTCTGGTCGAGCCGGGACCGGCCGGATTCGGCGCGTACTCACCACTGCCCCGAACCGGGCCGGGGCATCCCCGCTTTCAGCCCTCGGCCCGCCCGCTCCGCTCGTTCGGCGCACCACGGCACGCGTCCACCGGCGCGGCACCGGTGCCGGTACCGGTGCTGCTGCTGCCGCCGCTGCCGCCGCCGTCGCAACGCTAGGCTGCGACACGTGTGTTCCGACCTGGTCTGGTATGCCGCGTACGGGTCCAACATGCACGCCGCCCGCCTCGCGTGCTACCTGCGCGGCGGCCGGCCGTTCGGCGGTGCGCGGACCTATCCCGGTTGCCGGAACCCCGCCGCGCCGCGCGCCATCCGGCCGGTGGTGCTGCCGGGCAGGCTGTACTTCGCCTTCGAGTCGAAGTCCTGGACCGGCGGACTCGCGCTGTACGACCCGCTGGATCCGGGCCGGACCCCGGCTCGGGCCTACCTGGTGACCCGGGATCAGTTCGCCGATCTGGCCGCGCAGGAGATGTACCGCGCGCCCGGTGCCGAACTCGACCTGAGCACGCTGCCGGTCACCGGGCGGGCCACCCTGGGTCCGGGCCGCTACGAGACGGTCGTCCGGGTGGGCGCCGCCGACGGGCACGCGATCCTCACCCTGACCGCCCCGTGGCGCAGCGCCGACGCGCCCTGGAACGCGCCGGCCGCCATGTACCTGCGACACCTGACCGCCGGCCTCGTCGAGGCGCACGGCTGGTCCCGCCGGCGCGCGGCGCGCTACCTCGCGGGCCGTCCGGGCGCCGCCGGCACCTGGACCCCCGAGGCGATCGCCGCGCTGCCCGCGCTCGCGCCGTGATGCTCGACCGCGCTCGGGTGTCCGCGCGGGGCAACGGTCGACGAGGCTCCCGGGGTGTCCGTGATCGCGCCCCCGGAAAGCGTCTGCGAACCGGGGCGGGCCGACCGGCGCATCCGCCGCGTGCTTCCGGACCCGGTGTCGGTGCCGTCGGGCAGACTCGTGCCTTTGCCGAACCGGAAGGTGGATCATGGCCGAGTCGATCCCGCCCGTGCACTACTCCCCACGCTGGAGCGAGGACACCCGTACGTCGCCCGCCGAGCTGGGCGACGAGCGCGAGGTCCTGACCGGCTTCCTCGACTGGCACCGGGCCACCTTCGAGCTCAAGTGCGCGGGCCTGTCGGCGGAGCAGTTGTCCGAGCGGGCCGTCTCGCCGTCCGGGTTGTCCCTGCACGGCATGGTCCGGCATCTGGCCGGCGTCGAACGCTGGTGGTTCCACATCCAGTTCGCCGGCGACGACGTACCGATGCTCTACTACACCGACGACGACCCGGACCAGGACTTCGAGCGCCTGGACGGCGACCCGGCCGAGGCGTTCGCCCGCTGGCGAGCCGAGTGCGAGCGCTCACGGGAGATCGTCGCCGCCGCCGCGTCCCTGGACGACACCGGTATCCGCAAGGCCACCGGCAAGCCGTTCGCGCTGCGCTGGGTCCTGGTCAACCTGATCGCCGAGTACGCCCGCCACAACGGCCATGCCGACCTCCTGCGCGAACGCCTCGACGGAGCCGCCGGCATGTGACCGATCCCGGGGGGGCCGGCCCTGGTCACCCCGCGCACCCGCCGCCGTCTCGGCGAGCCGCCGAGGGCGACCGTCCACCGCCGCTGCCGGCGAGCGCGCGCCGATCGGGTTCGTTCCCTGCCGCGCCGAGCCCGTCCGCCCCGTCGACGCGTAGGTGGGGGCGGGTCCACGGACGGTCCCGGGCCAGGTGCGCGGCCTCGGCGGCGCGCCACAGCCGCCGGAACCAGGCGAGTCCGGGACCGTCCCGATCCAGGCTGCGCGCCGCGGCGAGTTCGGCCGGCGTGTCGACGTGCACGCGCAGCGCGGTCACCGGGCCGAGCTCGCGCCGCCCCGCGCCGACCCCCTCCAGGATCACCACCGGCGCGGCCGGAACCTCGCTGTAGCCGCTGATCCGGTAGCCGGCCCGGTCGTAGGTGTCGCAGCGGCCTGCCTCGTGCCGAGCCGGCAGTTCGAGCAGTTGGACGCGCAGCCGGGGCAGCCGGCCGAAGAAGTCCCCCGGCCGGGCGAAGTCGTCCAGGCGCACCACCGGCGCGCCACCCAGTCGCGCGGCGAGCGCGTCGGCGAGCGTGGTCTTGCCGGAACCGCCGATCCCGTCCACCGCGACCAGGCGCGTCGCACCGATCGACGGCGGCAACGCGGCGACGCACGCGGCCAGTCCGGCGGCCGTCGCGCCTCGAATGCGATCCGGCCGTTCGATGGGCATCGAAGCAGCCGATCCACCGGTTTGGGCGAACCCGGCGCCGGTCCACAAGCGCGTCGGAGCCGAACCGGAGCCGAACCGCAGCCGGGCCCGGCCGGCCCGAACCGGATCCGGGCCGGAGCCGGGCGGGTCGGACTCGGTCCGGGCCGGCGGCCGAGACGAGGGCTCCGGGCACCCGGGACGCATGCTCTTGTACATTTGTACTTGTACATCTGTACCACTCGGAGGGAGAGGCTCGTGGCCTGGCTGTTCCTGGGGCTGGCGATCTCGTGTGAGGTGATCGCGACCAGTCTGCTGAAGAGCACCGACGGGTTCACCCGGCTGTGGCCGACGCTGGCGTGTCTGGGCGGGTACGCGGGCGCCTTCTACCTGCTCACGCTGTCGCTGCGGCAGTTGCAGGTGGGCACCGCGTACGCGATCTGGTCCGGACTCGGGACGGTGGCCATCGCGCTGGTCGGCGCGGTGTTCCTGAACGAGCCGGTGACGCTGCTCAAGGCGTTCGGGATGGCGCTGGTGATCGCGGGCGTCGTGGTGTTGAACCTGGGTGGTGCGCATTGACCGCGGCCCGGGACCCGGAGGGTCGGCGACTGCGGATCGTGCGCGGCGCGTGTGAGGTGATCGCGGAGGTGGGCGTGGGCAACACCACGCATCGCCTGGTCGCCGCCCGCGCGGGTGTCCCGTTGGGAGCGACCACGTACTACTTCGCCTCGCTCGACGACCTGGTCGCCGCCGCGCTCGCGCACGCGTCGGCGGAGACGGTGCGGCTGCTGGAGGAGTGGGTGCGGCGGGCTCGGGACGCGGACGACCTGCCCGGGGTGCTCACCGCGCTCACCGCGGAATACCTCGCGGACCGCTCGCGCGCGCTGGTCGAGTACGAGCTGTACCTGGCCGCCGCCCGCAGCCCGGAGCTGCGCGGGTTCGCCCTGGCCTGGGTCGAGGGCGTCGGCGACTTCCTGTCCGTCCGGGTGGGACCGCGCGCCGCCGCCGCGGCGCTCGCCGTACTGGACGGGACGATGCTGCAGGTGTTGACGCTGGGCACGACGCTGGACGAGACGCAGTTGCGCTGGTCGTTGGCCCGGGTCCTGGGCGAGGACGGGTCGTCGTGGGCGGACGGGTCGCCGTAGGCGTCCCGTCGTGGGCAGACGGGTCGTCGTGGGCGTCGAAACGGCCCGGTGCGCCGGGGCGCGGACCGGCCGGTGCCGCCGCCGGGTGCGGTAGGGTCGTGACCGCGAAGGGGAGTAGCCCCGTGAACCGGTCGTCGACATGCTGGAGTCCTCGGACTCCCGGTGGCCGGGCCCGTGGTCGACACGGGTGGGCGAGACCTTCGGCCAGGCATCGACGCATCCTCGTCTTCTCGTGGGTGCACCCCGTCGTGCCGGGCCGAGTGGTCCTCCGGTTGCCGTGCGGCGCTTCGTGAAGACCCGGGGCCCGGCTCTCGCAGAAAGCCACCCGGAATGCACCTCGACCTTCTGGCGATCCTGACCGCCTTCGGGCTGATCTTCCTCGCCGAACTCCCGGACAAGACGATGTTCGCGTCGCTTGCCATGGGCACCCGCATGCGTCCGCTCTACGTGTGGTTCGGCACCTCGACCGCGTTCGTCGTGCACGTGGCCCTCGCCGTCGGCGCGGGCGGCCTGCTCGGACTGCTCCCGGGCTGGATCGTCAAGCTCGTCTCCGCCGCCCTGTTCGGCTTCGGGGCGTTCATGTTGTTGCGCGGCGGTGCCGGCGAGGACGACGAGAACACCGCGGGCAAGAGCGTGACCGGCTTCCGGCCGGTCTTCTCGACCGCCTTCATGGCCGTGTTCATCGGCGAATGGGGCGACCTCACCCAGATCACCACGGCCAACCTGGCCGCCACGAACGGCACTTGGTCCACCGCGATCGGCTCGGCCGCGGCCCTGATGTCGGTGTCCGCGTTGGCCCTGCTCGCCGGGCGGTTCATCGCCAAGCGCCTCCCGCTGCAAACGGTGCAGCGGATCGGCGGCCTGTGCATGCTCGGGCTGGCGATCTGGTCGCTGGTGGAGGTGTTCACCGGCTGACCCACCCCCGGCGATGCCTCGTCCCCGCGGATGGCGCCCGCGCCGCCGGTCACCCGGGGCCGACCGGCGCGGCGGGGCAGGGGCGCCGGCGCGGGCGCAGATCGGTGGATCAACGGCATGTCCGGCATGACCAGTCGACCGGTTGCCCGAAATGTGATGTAGGCCGCATGGATAAAACGGACATAAATTATATAGCCGACTTCGAGCCGCAATTCATTTCCCGCACTTCGCGACGAGTCTCGACTATTTTCCGTTACCGCACGATCACACCACTCTCCGAGATATCCCCTCGTCATCACCGGTGCACCGGAGCCGAAGCCGGGAGAGATGTCGCATTTATTCCGCCTTTACCCGCAGGGCGGAGTCGGCGTTTCGGTTGTGATCTCCCATCCGCATTGCCTACCTTTCTCGCCGATTCACCTTTCGGGTGAACCCTGTCGCCGGTACGCCGAATCCCGTCGCCGGCAGCGGGAGGTCTACATCGAAGAATCCGACGGGAGCGGGGGAACCAGGTGAATCGCCGTGGCCGGGATCGTTCCGGTGACGGCTAGGGGTGAAGTCGCATAACGCGACCGGGCTGCTCCAGTCCGAATCCGACAGCTCACCTCGTAGGCGACAGGAGAGGACCCCATTTCATGCTGTCCACAAACGCTCGCCATCGCGCAGCTCGACCCACCAACGTCCGCCGCTTCGTCGCGGCGGTGGGCATCGCCGGCATGGGTGTCGTGATCCCGGTCGCCACCGCCGGTACCGCCCAGGCGCAGGCCCCCTCCACCTCCGAGCAGTCCCCCTCCGCCGTGCTGTCGGCGGTCCCCACCGCCGCGGTCGACGCGGCCCCGGTCCAGGACGCGCCCGCCGCGCCGGAGGCCGCCACGGCCGCCGACAAGGCGCGCTACGTGGTCCAGGCCGGCGACACGCTGTTCCGGCTCGCCCAGACCAACCAGGTCGACGGCGGCTGGCAGAGCCTGTACGAGCTCAACCGCGACGTGCTGCTCTCCGGCCCGGACCTGATCGAGATCGGCCAGGCCCTGCGGCTGGACGGCTCGGCGCCCGAGGCGCCCAAGGCCGCCGCGCCCGCCAAGCCGAGCATCCAGGTCCAGCCCAAGACCTCCGTCACGCCCGGCAAGACCACCCCCAAGCCGGCGAGCAAGCCCTCGGCCGACGTGTCGGTCAAGCCCGCCGCCAAGCCCGCCACCGGCGGCTCGAAGGGCAACCAGGCGCCGGCCGGCGGCTCCTCGACCGCGTCGAGCAGCAAGGCCGCCCAGGCCGTGGCCTTCGCCAAGGCGCAGATCGGCAAGCCGTACGTGTACGGCGCCACCGGCCCGAACGCGTACGACTGCTCGGGTCTGGTCCAGGCCGCGTACAAGTCCGCGGGCATCTCGCTGCCGCGGGTGACCAACGACCAGTTCGCCGCCGACACGCGCGTGTCGGTCGCCAACCTGCAGCCCGGCGACCTGGTGTTCTTCTACTCGGGCATCAGCCACGTCGGCATCTACATCGGCGACGGCAAGATGGTGCACGCGCCCAACCCGCGCAAGACGGTCGAGATCGCCTCGATCAACACCATGCCGATCGCCGGCGCCACCCGCCCGGCCTGATCGAACCGGCACACCGCCGCGGCCGGCGCACCCGTGCTCCGGCGAAGGTGACACAACCGCATAGTGGGACGCGCTTTCGGCGCCGTGCCCTCCGACGACGGTCGGAGCGCGCGGCGCCGCCGTGCGTTCCGGCGGACGCGCCGGTGCCTCGCCGGCACCGACGGGCGGCCGGACCGACAAGCGGGCGGGCGAATCGACGGGCGGCCGGACCGACGGGAGAACCGGCAGGCGGGCGTCAGACCGTCAGGACGATCTTGCCCGTGACCCGGCCGGTCTCCCCGCGCTCGTGCGCCTTGGCCGCGTCCGCCAGCGGGAACACCGAGTCGATCGCGGCGCGCAGTCGCCCCGCCTCGACCAGGTCCGCGATCTGCCGCATGGCCGCGTGGTCGGCCTCGACGAGCATCTCCTCGGCCCGGACCCCGTACCGCTCGACGTCCAGGTCCCGGACGTTGTTCACGATCGCGACGAGCACGCCGCCCCGGCGCAGCGTCCGCAGCGAGCGGGGACCGTATTCGCCGCCGACGCCGTCCAGCACGACGTCCACGTCCCGCACGACGTCGGCGAAGTCGGTCGTCGTGTAGTCGATCATCTCGTCGGCGCCCAGCCCGCGGACGAAGTCGTGCTTGGCCGCGCTCGCGGTGCCGATCACGTACGCGCCGCGCGCCTTGGCGATCTGTACCGCCAGATGACCGACCCCGCCCGCGGCGGCGTGGATCAACACCCTTTGCCCTTCCCGCAGTTCCGCGGTGTCCACCAGGGCCTGCCAGGCGGTGGTCGCGGCCAGGGGCAGCGCGGCGGCCCGCACGTGGTCGATGTTCGCGGGCTTGCGCACCACGTGGCGGGCCGCGGACACCACGTACTCGGCGTGCGCCCCGTTGCCGTACGGGTATCTCAGCATGCCGAACACCTCGTCGCCCGGTCGATGGATCGTCACCCCCAGGCCGACCGCCTCCACCACGCCCGACACCTCCCACCCGAGCACGAACGGCGGTTCGCCCAGGATCAGGCCGGTGGCCCGGTGGATCCAGTCGGTCGGGTTGACGCCCGCCGCGCGCACCTCGACCAGCACCTCGCTCGGGCCGGGCACCGGCCGCTCCAGGTCGAACTCCCGCAACACCTCGGGACCACCCAGCACATCCTGACCGACAGCACGCATGCCACTCGCCTCCCCGTCCGAAAGACCGACCCCCACATCGTGTCGACCATCCGGCGCCCCGCACGAGCGTCCGGAACGACGTGATGCGTACACTTCCGGACGTGAGCACAGTCGCGATAGCCGTCGCCGACGGGATCCTGCACTTCGAACTGGCCTTGGCCCACGAGCTCTTCGGCTCGGCCCCGCCGGTCCCGGTGGAGAGCTGGTACGAACTCGTCATCTGCGGGGCGGGCCCCGTGCGGGCCGACGGCCGCTTCCTCCTCGAACCCGACTGCGGACTCGACCGGCTCGCCCTGGCCGACACCGTGATCGTCCCCGGGTGGGCCGACCTCGAGGCGGACCCGCCGGCGGACCTCGTCGACGCCGTACGCACGGCGCACGAGGCCGGTGCGCGGGTGGTCTCCCTCTGCACGGGCGCCTTCGTACTGGCCGCCGCCGGCCTGCTGGACGGCCGGCGGGCCACCACACACTGGTCATACGCCGAGGCGCTGGCCACCCGCTTCCCCCGGGTCGAGGTCGATCCCGACGTGCTCTACGTCGACAACGGCAGCGTGCTCACCTCCGCCGGCAAGGCCGCCGCGATGGACCTGTGCCTGCACCTGATCCGTCTCGACCACGGCTCGACGATCGCCAACGCGGTCGCCCGCAGGCTGGTCGTGCCGCCGCATCGGCCGGGCGGCCAGGCCCAGTTCGTCGCCACCCCGATGCCCGAACAGCACGACCATCCCCTCGGCGAACTGCTCGCCTGGGCGGCCGGACGACTGGATCGACCGCTGACGGTGGAGGATCTGGCCCGCCGGGCGAACATGAGCTCGCGCCACCTCGGCCGGCACTTCAGGGCGATGACGGGCACCACTCCGCTGCAGTGGCTGCTGACCCAGCGGATCCACCGGGCCCAGGAACTCCTGGAGACCACGGACGACAGCGTGGATGCCATCGCCGAGGCCACCGGCATGGGGACCGCGACCACGCTGCGCCGACATTTCAACCGCACCGTCGGCGTGCCTCCGGACGCCTACCGTCGTACCTTCCACCGGCGGCGGGCGGACGGCACCGCGGCCTCGGCGCCGTTCCCGACTCCCGCCGCAGCGCCGCCGACGGCCGCGCCGCGCCGGATCGGCTTCGGGCCATGACCGATTCGCTCTCCCCCGCGGTCCGGGGCCGGTGGTCGGGCTCGGGGGTCGTCGCCCGCACGGGGCGGCGGACGCTCGTGCGGTCGCTGTACCTGCTCACCGCGCCGGTGACCGCCGCCGCCGGCCTCCTGGCCGTACTCCCGGCGGTACTCGGCGCGGTGTTCGCCGCGACGGTGGTGCGGTTGCGGCCCGGCGCCTCGCCGGTCGTGGCCCACGCCCTCGCGCCCGCGCGGTGGTGCGCCGACCTGGAGCGGTGGCGCGTCGCGAAGGTGCGTCCCGCCGCCCCGGGAGTCGAACGCGCCGACCCGCCGGCGCGGCCGAAGGGGCGAACCGAGGCGCTCGCTCCCGGGGCGTGGTCGGACACGATCCACGCGGTGGTGGTGCTCCCGGTCGTCCTGGTCACGTCGGCGTTGACCGCGCTGTGGTGGTTCGTCGGCCTCGCCTGTGCCACCTGCGCCCTGCGGTACCGGTACGCGCCGTCCGAGCCGTTGCGGCCGCTGTCCCTGAACGCGGGCGGCGGCGAATCGCACATCTCGGTGAGCCTGGGGTTGTTGTCGCCGATTGATCGGGTCGCCTTCGGGACCGCGGTCGGCCTGCTGTTGCTGGCCTGCCTGCCGCTGGTGACCCGGGTGTGCACGGCGGCCCAGGCCGGGCTGGGGCGGGCGCTGCTCGTCGACGCGTCCGCGCCGCACCGCAGGATCAGCGGCCTGGAGCACGAGCGGGACACCGCCCGCGCGCAGACCGTGGCCGCGGTGACGGCCGAGGCGACCGCACTGCGCCGACTCGAACGCGACATCCACGACGGCCCCCAACAACGACTGGTGCGGCTGTCGATGGAACTGGGGCGGGCCCAGCACTACCTCGACAGCAGGCCGGAGACCGTCCGGGCGGCCCTGGCCGACGCGATCGTCCAGGCCCAGGAGGCGCTGGACGAGTTGCGCGCGCTCTCGCGCGGCATCGCCCCGCCGATCCTGGTCGACCGCGGCCTGAACGAGGCGCTCGGCGCCCTGGCCGCGCGCTCCACCGTCCCCGCCGAACTCGACACCGTCCCCCTGCACCCTCGGCCGGCCGCCGGCGTCGAGACGGCCGCGTATTTCGTGGTCGCGGAGACCTTGACCAACGTGGCCAAGCACAGCCACGCGCACCGGTGTGCGATCGCACTACGCCACAGTGGGGGAACCTTGCGGATTTGCGTGACGGACGACGGGGTGGGCGGCGCGGCGCCGGCCAAGGGACACGGGTTGCGGGGTCTGGACGAGCGGCTGCACGCGGTCGGCGGTCGGCTGACCGTCGACAGTCCCGCCGGAGGCCCGACCACGATCACCGCGGAACTGCCGTGCTGTTGACCCCGCCCGAGCAAGCGCCCGCGCCGGCACCGGAGCACGCGGTCCGCGAACCGCTGCGGATCGTCGTCGCCGACGACTCGGTACTGCTGCGCGAGGGGTTGGTCCGCCTGCTCGTCGAGGACGGTCACCGCGTGGTGGACGCGGTCGGGGACGGGCCCGCCCTGGTCGAGGCGGTCCGCGAACACCGTCCGGACGTGTCGATCGTCGACGTGCGGATGCCGCCGACCCACACGGACGAGGGCCTGCGCGCGGCGATCACCGCCCGCACGCACGTGCCCGCGGCGCCGATGCTGATCCTCAGTCAGTACGTGGAGGCGTCCTATGCCGGCGACCTGCTCGCGGACGGCTCCGGCGCGGTCGGGTACCTGCTCAAGGACCGGGTCGCCCGGATCGAGGAGTTCCTGGACGCGCTGTACCGGGTCGCCCGCGGCGCGACGGTACTGGACCCCCAGGTCATCGCCCAACTGCTGACCGAGCGGCGCCGGGACGCCGCCGTGGGCACACTGACCGCACGGGAACGGCAGATCCTGGCGCTGATGGCCGAGGGCTGCTCCAATACGGCCGTCGCCCGGCGGTTGGTGGTCTCCGCCAGCGCGGTGGAGAAGCACATCGGGAACATCTTCGCCAAGCTCGGCCTGCCGCCCGACGATGCCCAACACCGGCGGGTGCTCGCCGTCCTCACCTACCTCCGGGGCTGACGCCGCGAAAACCGGCGCCGCGGGGCCGACGCCGCGCGCCCGGCCGCCCCGGTCTCCGGTCCGCTTCCGCGGTGTTCGGCCCCGCGCGGCCTTGCCCGACTCCCTTCGGGGGTGTGGACAGCCATACCCCCGGATGTCCGGCCTGCTCCGGTGACCGTGTGGCACCGGTGCGAAACCGTGGTCGGCATGACAGCACCACACCCCATGGGCCCCCGGCAACGTCCCGAGGCCGCACCGCGATTCGCGGGTATCCCCGGTCGCCCACTCGCCATGCTCACCACCCTCGCCGCGGCCCTCGTCGCCGCCCTCTTCCTCGTCCCGGGAAGGCTCGCCGCGATCGGATCGGCCGGCGGCTCGCTCGACGAGGACGAACTCGCCGACACCTTCCGCAAAGCGTTCGTCGAATACTGGAATGCCGGCGAACGGGATTTCTCCCCCGGTATGGAGAAGGTGGTCGACTACTGGTTCCGTTTTCACGTGACCAAGGCCGTGATCGCCGCGATCCTGCTGATCGTGCTCGTCATACTGGGCCACCTCGTCGTGAAGGCATTCCTGAAAGCGGGCGATCTCGGCGCGGGAGGGCGAACCGCCTTTGTCGCGGCCGGTGTTCTCCTCGCGCTGTTCGCGCTGTTCGCGTCGGTGACCGTGATGGCCAATATCCAGGGTGCGGTGGCGCCCTTCTCCTCGCTGTTGTCGATGTTGCCGACCGGCTCGACCGACGGGGAACTGACGGGCGCGCTCGGTCGGATCAGGCGGCATCTGGCCGCCCCCGCCGGCAGCGCCGACCGAACCCCGCCCCAGCTCGACGTGATGATCGGCGACTTCGCCCGCTACCACGCGGCGATGGCCGTGATCGGCGCCGTCGTCGCGGTCGTCCTGATCGGCGTGAGCGTGGCGGCGTGGCGGCGGTTCGCCGGAACGACGTCCCGCGATCGGCGAACACGGCGCCTGTCGGCCTGGTTCGGTGTGCTCGCGGCGCTGTCGGCACTGGTCCTGATCGTCGTCGCGGTGGCGAACACGACCACGGCGAGGGACTCCCGGCCCGCACTCGCGGCCTTCTTCGACGGTGGCTGGTGAGACACCTCACGGCGGCCCGAGCCCGGGCGGAACTCGCTTCCTCAGCAGCCGAGTTCGGCCCGCCCCTTCGGGTCACTCCCCCGGTCGGCCGTCGGGCCGCGGCTGCCACCCGGGTGGGCCCGGGAGATCATCCCCGGCACCCCTTGCGCTCACGTCCCCACCTGGGTACCGGCGTTCGAGGCGCGCCCCGCCGGAGACGATATTGCCCGAATAACCGGTTTCCGATGTTCCGTGTCGCCCCGATGGGCCCGTTCGCGAGCGAGTGGCCCCACCCCGGGGTGGGCCGCGGCTCCTCCCCCGGTCGCACCGATCACCCCTCCCGCGACGGACGTCGCGGCCACCCCGGGTTCGCGACGGTTGGGGCGTGAAGATCCTCAACGCATTGCATCCGAAGCCGACTTCCGCCGACACCGAGCGTCCCGTCCCGCGCTGGGCGGTCCGGATCGCCCACGCGATCCCGTGGGTGCTGTTGCCGCAGTGCCTGTGGCGCCTGCCGTTCGGGCTGGGCTTCGAGATGGGCATGCTCGGCGAGGGAGAGATGCCGGCCGTCTGGATCGGCCTCCCGTATGTGCTCACGCTCAGCGCGATCACCGAGGCACTGGGGCTGCTCTGCCTCGGCCTGGTCCGAGGGTGGGGCGAAGTGGCGCCCGCGTGGCTGCCGTTCATCGGCGGCAAGCGGCTCTCGCCGTACGCGGTGATCGTCCCCGCGACGCTCGGCGGTCTGGCGGTGACCGCGTTCTGGGCACCCGTACTGCTCTCCTGGTTCGGTCTGTTGGACGAGGGCGCGGGGTTCTCCAACGTGGGGTGGCGGATGTTGGCTCGGGTGTGCATCGCGCCGGGAATGTTGTGGGGGCCGATGCTCCTGGCACTGACCTACGCGTACTGGGTGCGCCGCTGCCGGCCCGCCGCGGACCGCTGATCGCCCGCCGCGCGGCGACGGCTCCGTGTCGATCGCCCGGGGTCGACCCGGCCCCGATCGGCCGTCGACGAATCGCCGGGGAGGATCCGCGGTGAAAAAAGTAGGTAGACCGGTCTAGTTTTTGTAGACCGGTCTACCTACTATCTAGCCATGGCAAGAAACAACGACACGCGCGAGCGGGTACTGGGCACCGCCGCCGACCTCTTCCAACGGCAGGGGTACTCCGGCACCGGCCTCAATCAGGTGCTGGCCGACAGCAACGCCCCCAAGGGGTCGCTCTACTTCCACTTCCCCGGCGGCAAGGAGCAGCTCGCCGCCGAGGCGATCACCCGCTCCGGCGGCGAGGTCGGCGAACGCCTGGCCGCCGTGGTACGGGCGGCGCGGGGCCCTCGGGACGCACTCGCCGGAATCGCCGCGCTGTTCGCCGACAACCTCACCGCGACGGACTTCCACAGCGGCTGCCCGATCGCCACGGTCGCGCTGGAGGCGTCGGCCGACAGCGAACCGATCCGGGTCTCGTGCGATCAGGCGTACGCGTCCTGGCTGGCCGGCCTCTCCCGCGCACTGGGCCACTGGGGCGTCGCCGAACCGGAGATCGAGCCGCTGGCCACGCTGATCCTGTCCGCCCTCCAGGGCGCGATCCTGCTCGCCAAGGTGCGCCGCGACGGCGCCGTCCTGCACACGCTCGGCGAGCAACTGGGCGCCTTGGTCGAGCAGTCGATCGAGACCGCGTAGGGCCGCGCGGACCGGCCGATTCCCGTGGCAACACACCCGACGAAAGCGAACGGATCCACCATGCGCGTACATCACCTCAACTGCGGTTCCATGGTCGAGATCGACCCCGCGGACGGCCCGGACAGTCCACTGCTCCCGGCCCGCGCGGTCTGCCACTGCCTGCTCGTGGAGACCGACTCGGCCGGCCTCGTCCTGGTGGAGACCGGTCTGGGCACCAACGACGTACTGCATCCGGACGAATACCTGGGCGCGGATTGGGTCGGCTACGCCGCGCCCGTCCTGGACCTGCGCGAGACCGCCCTGCACCAGGTCCGCGGGCTCGGGTACGACCCGCGGGACGTGCGGCACATCGTGCTCACCCATCTCGACCGCGACCACGCGGGCGGCTTGGCCGACTTCCCGCACGCCACCGTGCACGTGCACAAGGCCGAACACGCGGCGGGCATCGCCGGGGACGCGGACCGCTACCGTGCCGCGCAACTCGCGCACGGCCCGCGCTGGGCGACCTACGCCAGTGAACAGGGCGACCCCTGGTTCGGCTTCGACGCGGTTCGCCGACTGGACGGGTTGCCCGAGGAGATCCTGCTGGTCCCGCTCGGCGGCCACACCGAGGGCCACAGCGCGGTCGCCCTGGACATCGGCGACCGCTGGCTGCTGCACGCCGGCGACGCGTACTTCTACCACGGCGAGGTCGACCCCGACGCTCCCCGATCGCACCCGCTGATGGACGTCGTGCAACTCGCCGGGGAGGTGGACCGACCACTGCGCCTGGGCAACCACGCCCGCCTGCGCGAACTCGCCCGCCTGCACGGCGACGAGGTCGAGGTCTTCTCCGCGCACGACCCCTGGGAGTTCCAGCGCTATGTCCTCGCCGAGCCGATTGCCGCCGGCCGGGACGCCGGCTCGAACATCCTCGACCCGCACATCGCCGGTGCGAACCCGGCCGGAACTGCCCGCGATTGAGGCCGGCCCGGCACGGCCGACCTGCCGGGGCCGGGCCCGTCGAGCCCGACCGACCGAAGCCGGGCCCGTCAGGCCCGACCGGCGTTCGAGCCCACCCCCGCACCGGCCCCCGGGTGCCGTGGCAGGATCCCCGCGGCCAGCGAGAGCGCGCCCCGCAGCGAGGCGTCCTGGAGGAAGCGCGCCGGCACCACGTCGGGCGGGAACGGCGCCGCCGCGCGCACCCGTGCGGCCAGCGCCGCCAGGACCCGGGGGGCGGAGTGCATCAGGCCGCCGGTGACCGCGATCCGTTCCACATCCAGCGTGATCGCCAAGTTGGCGACGTGTAGCGCCAGTTCGTCCAACGCCTCGTCGACGAGCGCGCGTACCCGTGGATCCGGATCGGCGAACAGCGCGGCGGCGTCCACCTCGCGGCCGAGGAGTTCGCTGCCGCGCGTGGCCAACCCGATGCCGGAGGCGTACTCCTCCAGGGGTGCGCGTCCCGCGCCGAATCCGGTGTCGGCGCGCCCGCGCAGCAGGTAGCCGATCTCGCCGGCCGCCCCGTTCGCGCCGCTCACCACCCGCCCGCCGAGCACGATCGCCGCGGCGATCCCGGTGCCGACGGTGAGCAGGAGCGCCGGGTCCGCGCCGCGCAGCGCGCCCCAGCGCGATTCCGCCAGCGCGGCGCCCTTGGCGTCGTTGCCCACCGCGACCCGATCCGGGTCCAGGCCCAGCCCCTCGCCCAACGTGCCCGCGAGGGCCAGGTCCTGCCAGCCGGGCACGTTGGGGGCGAGCAGGATGCGGTCGGGCAGCACGATGCCGGGACTGACCGCGCCGACCGCCGAGCAGTGTGCTCCCGTGGCCGCGGCGGTCCGCGCGACGAGTTCGCGGGCCGCCTCGATCGCGCGCCGGACCGCCTGGACCGCGCCCTCGCGGGCGTCGGTGATCAGCCGGCTCCTCGCCAGCACCGTGCCGTCGGGACGCGCGGTGGCCAGCGCGATCTTCGTACCGCCGAAGTCGATCCCGCAGACGAAGGCCGCGCCCGTCCCCGCGCCGGAGCGGGCGATCGCTCGCTCCGGCGCGGGGACGGTGCCGGGGGTACCCGGGGTGCTCGGGGTACCCGCGGTGCTCGGGAGGCCGGGGGCGCCGGGAGTACCCGCGGTCCGGTCTCGGTGGAGCGCCGTCATGCGGGCTCCGCGACGTTGCCCGCGCCGACGACGCCCGTGCCGGCCTCGGGGTCCGTCCGGTCCAGGTAGCGCTCGTCGATCTCCCGGGGGCCGAACGGCCAGGTGCGTTCCACCTTGGCCCACACCACGAACGCGGCGCAGCCCAGTGCCACCCAGGCCAGCGCCCACTCGATCGGGTGGCGTCCCGGCGAGTTCTTGTCGGCGTAGCAGAAGATCGCGATCCAGCCGACCAGTGCGACCAGGGCCGGCACCGGGTACAGCCACATCCGGTACGGGCGGTCCAGGCCGGGTTGCCGGCGGCGCAGCACGATCAGCGCGGCGACCTGGGAGACCGCCTGGACGATCACCATCACGGCGGTGAGCAGCACGATGATCGTGTTGAAGTCGGTGTGGTTGCCGATCAGGAAGCCGGCCGCGGTCACCGCGCCCATGGTGAGCAGTCCCACCGTCGGGAAGCGGTGGCGCGGGTGCAGTCGGGAGAACTGTTTGAAGAACACCCGGTCGCGGGCCGCGTCGTAGGGCACCCGCGAGCCGCCGAGCAGGCCGGCGAACACGGACGCGAACGCGGTGATCAGGATCAGTACGGTCACCGTCTGCGCGGCGCCCTTGCCCCACGCCTTCTCCAGGACCAGCGAACCGATCGAGGAGGAACCGGAGATGGTGTCGGTGTCGGTGACTCCGAGCACGCCGATCTGCATGATCAGGTAGATCGCCATGATGCCGAGGATCGAGTAGACGATCGAGCGCGGCAGCACCCGGCCGGGGGTCTTGATCTCGGCGCCGAGGTAGGCGGTGGTGTTGTAGCCGAGGTAGTCGTAGATGCCGATGTTGAGGCCGCCGACGAAGGCGAGCCAGAAGCCGGTGGTGCCCAGGTCGAACGCGCCGTCGGGGTAGGTGAAGGCCAGGTCGGCGTCGAAGTTCGTGTAGCACGCGATGATCACCGCCCCGACGCTGATCAGCATGACCACCCACATGACGCTGCTCAACAGGCCGATCGACTCGATCCGGCGCCACAGCAGCAGGACCACCAGGATCACCACGCCGACGCCGACGAGGTCCCCCTCGGTCTGCGACATCGAGGGCCACAGGTATTGCAGGTACTGCACCATGCCCAGCACGCCGGTGGACATGATCAGCGGGATGAACAGGATCGCGGTCCACACGAACAGGAACGGCATCAGCCGGCCGGTGCGGTATTGGAACGCCTCGCGCAGGTAGATGTAGGTGCCGCCGGCGCCGGGCATCGCCGCGCCGAGTTCGGCCCAGATCAGGCCGTCGGCGAGGGCGAGCAGGGCGCCGGCGAGGAAGCCGAGGATGGCCTGCGGGCCGCCGAAGGTGCCGACCATCAGCGGGATGGTGACGAAGGGTCCGATGCCGCACATCTGACTCATGTTGATCGCGGTCGCCTGGAACAGGCCGATCCGGCGGACGAATCCGCCCTCCGACGTGGTCGCTCTTGGGCCGGCGCTCACCGTGAACCTCCAGAACAGGGGACGCCCCCGGAGGGAAGCCGGGGGTCGGAACGGGGGTGCGGAGGTGGGAACTTCGTGGTGCGACCCGGCGCGTGCCGGCGCCGGTTTGTAAAGTAAAATTCCTTAACTAATCCCCGTCAAGGGTGTGCCCGGATCCGACCCACATCTTTGCCCTTCCATGGCCGTTACAGTGGCGCGATCACCTCGACACCATGACGGAGAGCCGATGACCTCAGGTGGGATCCCACCGGAAAACGACCCACCCGCCGTGGCGCACTGGAACCGGGGCGTGCTGCGCAGCATCAACGAGCGCGTGCTCCTCGACCGGGTACGCGCCGCCGCACCCATCTCGCGCGCCCAACTCGCCCGCGACACGGGCCTGTCCAAGCCCACCGTGTCCACCGCACTGGAGGCGCTGGAGCGCGCGGGGCTGGTCCGCGCGGTGGGTCTGGAGACCGGCGCGCGCGGTCGGGCCGCGCTGCTGTACGAGCCGGATCCGACCGCGGGCTATGTCGTGGGCATCGACGTCGGGCGGTCCTGGATCCGGGTCGCGGTCGCCGATCTGGACGGCCGGTTGCTGGCCCGGCAGGACCGGCACAACCGGGCCCGCACGTCGGCGACCATGCTGGCCACCGCCACCGACCTGGCCCGGACCGTGGTGGCCGACGCGGGTCTGGCGCCGACCGCCGTGGTACACACGGTGATCGGCTGTCCGGGCGTGTACGACCGTGCGGCCGACCGGATCCGCTACGCGGTCAACCTGCCCGGGTGGGGTCGCCCGGGACTGCGTGGACGGATGGAGACCGCACTGGGCACCACGGTGGACATCGTCAACGACGCCAACCTCGCCGCGCTCGGCGAGTACCACAGCGGGGCCGGCGTGGGCTGTCCGCTGTTCGTGTACGTCACCGTCGGGACCGGTCTGGGCATGGGCATCGTCGCCGACGGACGGCTGTTCCCCGGAGCCTCCGGCGCGGCCGGCGAGATCGGCTTCCTGCCGCTGTCGCCGCGCCCCTCGGACCGGGTCGGGCACGGGGCGAGCGCGCCGGTGCCGCGTCGCGGGATGTTGGAGGACGCGGTGTCGGCCGACGCGGTGGTACGCGGCGCACGGGCACTGGGGATGACCGGGACCCTCACCGCGAAGGGCGTGTTCGACGCGGCCCGGCGCGGGGTGGAACCGGCCGCGGGGGCGGTGCGGCACGAGGCGCAGCGGCTCGCGCACGTGGTGGCCGCGGTCACCGCTGTGCTCGATCCCGAACTCGTGGTGCTGGGCGGCGGGATCGGCGCCAACGCCGACCTGTTGCTGGCCCCGATGACCGCGACGCTGCACGAGTTGACACCGCTGCGGCCCAGGGTGACGGCGAGCGGCCTGGGCGAGGAGGCGGTGCTGCTGGGCGCGGTCGCCACGGCGGTGTCCACGGCCCGCGAGAGGGTGTTCGCGCACCACACGATGGCGCAGGGCTGAGCGGGCCGCGAAGCTCGGGGCCCACCAGGGCGTTCCGCGTGGGAGCGAGGCGACGTCAGGCGCCTGCGTCGGTCCGGGCGGGTGTGGGTCGGCGTGCCACCTCGCCCAGCCGGCCGATCAGGGTGCGCAACACGCGTGTCTCGCCCGCGTCCACGCCGGACTCGGCGAGGCGGGCGTGCAGCGTGGCCAGGACCGCGGCCCAGGTGCCGTCGGCACACCAACGCCGGTGTCGGGCGTACGCGGTACGCCACGGGCCGAACCTGCCGGGCAGATCACGCCAACGGGTTCCGGCCCGGAAGCGGAACAGCACGCCGTCGACGACCTGGCGGTGCCCCCGCCACCGACCGCCCGGGCGGGTGCCGTCGGGTAGCAAAGGGGCGAGCAACGCCCATTCCGCGTCCGCGAGTTCCCCCTGCTCGCCGACCACTGACAAGACGATCAGCCGGTCCGCGTCGGCCCCGGGGTGCGGCGCGTCGCCGAGCAGGTGGGCCCGCCCCCACGCGCCGAGCGGGCGCAGCGCTTCGTTCAGCGACGCCCCGAGCGGGGTGAGCGAGTACTCGACGCGCAACGGCAGTTCGTCGTATTCCTCACGGTGCACGATGGCGTCCCGCTCCAGCTCGCGCAGATGCGACGCGAGTACCTTCTCGGTGATTCCGGGTACCAGCCTGCGCAGTTCGCCGAACCGGCAGGCGTGTTCGTCCAGGGCCCACAGGATCAGCACCTTCCACTTGCCGCCGACCACGTCCATCGCCGCGTCGGTGCCGCAGACGTACGCTCCCGGCCTGCGTGCGCTCGCCATGTCGCTCCCCTCGCCCGTGCGCCCGGGTCCGCCGGCGCACGCACCCCGAAGTGCGTACTTGTTCGACTCGGCGGCTGCGACCAGCCTATTCGGCATGGAATCCAACCTCTCCCGGACCGATCCGCGCGGCACCGACACCGCCGGCCCGACCCCACTCGCCCTGCTCGGCCTCGGTGCCATGGGCGGCGCGTTGGCGCGCAGTTGGCTGGAGGCCGGGCATCCGCTGACCGTGTGGAACCGCACCCCGAGTCGGGCCGAACCGATGGTCGCCGCCGGGGCGACGCTCGCCGCAACCGCCGCCGAGGCGGTCGCCGCGGCCGATCTGGTGGTGGTCTGCCTGCTCGATCACGCCTCGATGCGCGCAACGCTGGCCGGCGTCGACCCGGCCGGCAAGGACCTGGTCGACCTCACCACCGGCACGCCCGCCGAGGCCCGCGCCGGCGCCGCGTGGGCCGCCGAGCGCGGGGCCCGGTTCCTGGCCGGCGGGGTGCTGGCGATCCCGCCGATGATCGGCCTGCCCGGCGCCGGCGGCTCGGTCCTGTACAGCGGTTCGCGGGAACTGTTCGCGGCGCACCGCGACACGCTGGCGGTTCCGGCCGCGACCGGGTACGTGGGCACCGACCCCGGCTTCGCCGCGCTGCACGACGTGGCCCTGCTCAGCGCGATGACCTCGATGTTCGCCGGCATCTCGCACGCCTTCGCGCTGATCCGCGGCGAGGACATCGCGCCGGGTGCGTTCGCCGCGCTGCTCACCGACTGGCTCGTGGCGATGGCACCGGCCGCGCACCGCGCGGCGGCCCAACTGGAGAGCGGCGACTACCGCTCGGGGGTGGCCTCGACCCTGGCCATGCAGGTCGCGGGCGCGCCGACGCTGCTGCGCACCGCGGCCGAGCAGGGCGTCAGCACCGAACTGCTGCTCCCCTACCTGGCCCTGATGGAGCGCCGGCTGGCCGACGGGCACGGCGACGAGAGCACGACCGGGCTGATCGATCTGCTCACCGCCTGACCGATCCGGGCCGGGCACCGCGCGGCCCACCCGACCGCTCCGGGCCCGGCGCCGGGCGGCGCGGCGCGCAGGGGTCACCCGGCCTCGGGTCGCTCCGGGCCGGCGCCGGCCGAATATCGCCGCTCGGTGCCGATTTCGAGCAGGCCGCTCACGGCAGTTCGAGCTGCGGCGCGTGGTGTGCGCTGGTCCCGTCCAGCGCGAGGTCGGCGCAGATCCGGCCGAACATCGGAGCGAACTTGAACGCCCAGCCCGCCGCCTGGACCACGACCCGTTCCCCGTTCGGCACCCGGGCGGGCAGCGGACCCAGGAAGAACTGCCGCTGCGGGTCGAGGGGGAGCGCGGCCAGGCACGTGCCGCGCCGTACGGGGTGCGGCGACAAGCCGGGCAGGTGGGTGCGCACCCAGTCGGCGGTGTCCCGGATCCAACCGGCGTCCGGTACGGCCGTGGCGTGCTCGGCGTCGGGCAACTCCCGTGCGGCGTCTGGGGCGACCCGGATCAGGTCGCTGCCGGTCCACGGGTTGTGCCCGTAGCCGTAGCACCCGCCGCCGTCGGGCAACGCCCCGAAGGCGTACCAGGTGGGGTAGTCGGTGTCGTGGGTGCGCCGGGTGAAGTAGGCCGAACTCTGTTCGAACACGCGCAGGTCCAGCGCACAGCCCAGGGGTGCGAGCAGGTCGTTGGTGAACGGCCCCGAGGTCACGATCGCGGTGTCGCAGCGGTACCCGGCCCGCTCGGTGCGAATCGTGACACCGGTGCCGTCGGGTTCGATGGCCAGGGCCGGTTCGTACTCGTGGATCCGCACGCCGGCACGCAGGGCGAGGTGGACGAGGGTGTCCAGGGTGCCCTTGACGTCGATCACCCCGCCGTCCGCCTGGTGCAGGCCCCGGTAGTCGCGGGGCAGGTCGGCGAGGCCGAACCGGGTGCCGATCTCGGCTGCGGACATCGTTTCGAAGGGTACGTCCAGGCTGGTCAACACCTCGGTGGCGGCCCGCATTTCGCCGCGGGTGCCGGTGCCGTCGGACCGGCCCAGCCACAGACTTCCGGTCGGGTGCAGCAACGGGCGCCCGGCGGCGGCCTCCAGCCTGCGCCACAGCGGCACGGTGTCCAGGACCAACCGGCTCCAGTGCTCCTGGGCGTACTGGATGCGCCACTGTCTCTCCAGTCCGGCCGAGCCGCCCCGGTCGTTGGACATCGCGAACCGATCGAGCACCAGCACCGATCGCCCTCGGGCGACGACCTCGACGGCGGACGCGAGACCGATCGCGCCGCCGCCCACGACCACGACATCCGCGGCTTCCGACGGCCGAATCATCGACGACCTCCATTACCCAAAGTAATCGGATAGACACTTTAAGGGAGCGGTTCCGGCGCAACAATCCCCGTCACGTCGCGACTTCACCGCGCGACCGGCGCGAACAGGTCGCGCGCGCGGCCGACATACCGGCGATTTCCGGCCGGCGCGAGCATCGCGACCGAGGAACACCCGGTTGGTCTCCGGGGCCGGTCGGGCGGGTTCCGCTTGCTTCGAGGTCTGGACCAATATTCGATTTGGTATAGACCATTGACACCTTGTCGATGGCACTCCTAGCGTGGCCGACGCACGCCACGGGGGCGGACTTCGATCGGGCGACGTCAGGTCGTCCGACGCGCCGCCGTGCCGGGGCACGACGCCCGCGTCGGGCCCCGGAAACGGGAAGACGGCACGGCCGTTCGGTCGGCGCCGCACCTCCCTGGGGCGATGCCGGCGAGGGGGTCGAGATGGACGACGAACGAACGCTTTCCCGGGCGCGGATCGAGCCGACCGGGCACCGGGAGCGGATCGCGTCGACCGCATCCGCCCGCACGCCCGGCCGGCCGCACGCCGCGGTGTTGTCCTTCGGCCAGGAACGGCTGTGGTTCCTGGACCGTTTCGAGCCCGGCGACGCCGCCTACAACATCCCGTGGGTGCTGCGGCTCACCGGCCCGCTCCGGCCGGACGCGCTGCGCGCCGCGTTCGACGGCGTCGTCGCCCGACACGACGCGCTGCGTACCCGATTCCCCGACGACCAGGGCCGCCCGGTCGCGGTGATCGAACCCCCCGGCCCGGTCCCGATCGAGACCGTCGACCTGAGCGGACCGGGCGCCGACCGGGCCCTGGACCGGGTACTCGCCGCCCGGGTCAACGCGGGCTTCGACCTCGCGCTCGCTCCACCGCTGCGGGTGACCCTGATCCGGCTCGACGCGACCCGACACGTGCTGTGCGTGGTGCTGCACCACATCCTGGCCGACGGCTGGTCGCTCAACCTGCTCCGCCGCGAACTCGAACTGCGCTACAGCGCGCACCGCGACGGCGTGGACCCGGTGTTCGCGCCGCTGCCCTCCTACGCCGAGTACGCCGCCCGGCAGCGCGAGGCCGACCCGGACACCGACCGGGCGATCGACTACTGGCGCCGACAACTGGCCGACCTGCCCGCGTTCGAACTGCCGTCGGACCGCCCGCGTACCGCCGACACCGGTTCCGCCGCCGGCTTCCACACCCGCCGCATCGCCGGCATCGGCCCGCTCCTGGACGCCGTCGCCCGGGCCCGGCGTTGTACCCCGTTCATGATCCTGCTCGCCGGCTACCAGGCCCTGCTGCATCGCCACGGCGGACAGCGCGACTTCGCCGTCGGTGCGCCGATCGCCGGACGCGGCGAGATCGAACACGAGGAACCGATCGGCTACTTCTCCAACACCCTGGTCCTGCGCGCCGACCTGCGCGGCGAGCCGACCTTCGGCGAACTCCTGCGACGCACCCGCAAGACGGCGCTCGGCGCCTACGGGCACGACCGCATCCCGTTCGAACAACTCCTCGCCGAACTGCGGGTGGACCGCGACCCGGCCGCCCCGGCGCCGCTGTTCCAGACCCTGCTGACCGTGCACACCCAGGACCAGGACACCGCACCCGCGCACCGCTTCGCCGACCTGACCGCGGCGGAGGAGGACGGCGGGCATCGGGCCGCCAAGTTCGACCTCTCGCTCGACATCCGGCGCGCCGGCGACGACCTGATCGCCGTGTTCGGTTACCGCACCGCGCTGTTCGACGCGTCGACCGTGGCCGACCTGGCCGAGCGCCTGGAGATCCTGCTGCGCGGCGCGCTCGCCGACCCGGACACGCCCGTACACCTGCTGCCGCTGCTCACCGCACCGGACCGCGCGCGGCTGCGCGAACTCCGCCCGCACCCCGCCCCGGTGACGTCGAGCGGATCCGTCGAGCCCGCCGAGACGGTGCCCGCCGCCATCGCCCGGGTACCCGGCGACCGGATCGCCCTGCGCACCGCCGACGAGACCGTCACCTACCGCGAACTCGACCGGCGCGTCGGCACGTTGGCCGCCCGACTGCGCGCTGCCGGCGTGCGTCCCGGTGCGCTGGTGGGCGTGCTGTGCCCGCGCGGCCCGGACGCGATCGTGGCCCTGCTCGCCGCGTGGCGCGCGGGCGCGGCGTACCTGCCCATGGATCCCCGATACCCGCCCGCCCGGCTGGAGTTCATGCTCACCGACAGCGGGACCCGGGTCGTGATCACGGACGGCGCGTACGCCGACGGACTGCCGGAGGACGTGCGCGTCGTACGCGTGAACGCCACGCACGGCGCGGCACCCGCCGACCCGGCCCGAAACGCGAGCGGCGCACGCACGCACACCGCAGACACCGCGGACACCCCGGACACCGGGATGCCCGCCGACCCGGCCCGAAACGCGAGCGGCGCACGCACGCACACCGCCGGGACGCCCGCCGACGCGGTCGAGATCACGCCGGAGCACCCCGCGTACGTGATCTACACCTCCGGCTCCACCGGTACGCCCAAGGGCGTCCTGGTCCCGCACGGCGCGCTCGCCGCCCGGATCCGGTGGATGCGGCGCGGTTACCACATCCACGCCGACGACCGGGTGTTGCACAGCGCGTCCCTCAGCTTCGACACGCATGCCGAGGAGCTCTACCCCTGCCTGGCCGCCGGCGCCACCCTGGTGCTGCCCGCCCCGGACGCCACGCTGCCCGACGTGCTCGCCGAGGGCGGCGCGGACGACGTCACCGTGCTCGACCTGCCCACGCCCTACTGGCACGAACTCGTCGAGACCGGCGCCGACACCATCGCCTGGCCGCCCGCGCTGCGCCTGCTCATCCTCGGCGCCGACCAGGTCCGGCCCGGCGCCGTGGCCACCTGGCGCGCCAGGTTCGGCGATCGGGTGCGCCTGGTCAACTCCTACGGGCCCACCGAGACCACGATCATCGCGACCACCGCGGACCTGGGCCCCGCCGACGCCGACCGCCGGCCGCCGATCGGCACCCCCATCGGCGACACGCACCTGGTTGTCGCCGACCCGTACGGCAACCCGGTCCCACCCGGCGTGCCCGGCGAACTGCTGGTCGGCGGCGCCGGCGTCGCGCACGGCTACCTGGGTCGCCCCGCCGCCACCGCCGCCGCCTTCGGGCCCGACCCCGACGGGCCGCCCGGCACCCGCCGCTACCGCACCGGCGACCGGGTCCGGCTGCGCCCGGACGGGCAGTTGGAGTTCCTCGGCCGACTGGACGCGCAGGTCAAGGTGCGCGGCCACCGGGTCGAGCCGGGCGAGGTGGAGGCCGCCCTGCTCGCCCGCCCGGGCGTGGTCCAAGCCGCGGTCGTCACGCGCGAGCAGGCCCTGGTGGGCTACGTCGTCACCACCGCGGACCTGTCCGTGCCCGAACTGCGCGCCGACCTGGCCGGCCGGCTGCCCGCGCATCTGGTCCCCGACGCGCTGGTGCGGCTGGACCGGCTGCCGCTGACCCCCAACGGCAAGCTCGACCACCGCGCGCTGCCCGCGCCCGACCGCCGCGCCGACCAGGCGCACGGCTACCTCGCACCGCGCACCTCCGCCGAGGAACTGGTCGCCGAGATCTGGATCGAGGTGCTCGGCCTGGACAAGGCGGGCGCCCTCGACGACTTCTTCGAACTCGGCGGCCACTCCCTGCTGGCCACCCGCGTGGTCGCCCGGATCGCCGCCACCGCAGACCTCACCGTGCCGCTGCGCACGCTGTTCACCCACCGCACCCTCGCCGGGTTCGCCGCGGCCGTCGAAGACCTCCTGGTCGCCGACCTGGAGGCCCTGGACGACGACACCGCCGAGCGGCTGCTCACCGGCGAGAGGAACCGTCCGCAGCCATGAGCACGGAATCTTCAGCACGCGCGACCACGCTCTCCGCGACCAAACGCGAACTCCTGGAGCGGCGGCTGCGCAGACGCGCCGACTCCGGTCCGGTCATCCCGCGCCGCCCGGAAGGCACCGTCCCGCCGCTGTCCTACGCCCAGGAACGCCTTTGGTTCATGGAGCAGTTCGCGCCCGGCACGGTCGCCTACACGATCCCGATCGCGCGCCGCCTGCGCGGTGCGCTGCACACCGACGCGCTCGGCCGGGCGCTGACCGACCTGGCCGCCCGGCACGAGACGCTGCGCTCGCGCTACGTGGTGGACGAGGACGGGCAACCGCACCTGGACATCGCCGAGCCCGCGCCGGTCCCGCTCACCCGCGTCGAGGCGGCCGACGAGGAGCAGGCGCTCCTGCTGGTCACCGCCGCCATCGCGGTGCCGTTCGACCTCGCCGAGGGCCCGCTGTTCCGGGCCCTGCTGATCCGACTGGCGCCGCGGGACCACGTGCTGCTGCTGACCGTGCACCACAGTGTCGGCGACGGCTGGTCCAGCGAGATCATGATCCGCGACGTGCTCGCCGGCTACGCCGCGCACACCTCGGGCAGCCCGGCGCCGCCCGGCGAACCCCCGGTTTCCTACGGCGACTTCGCGATCTGGCAGCGCGAGCGGCTGACCGGCGAGGCGCTCGCGCGCGAGACCGCGTACTGGCGGACCGAGCTGGCCGGGGTCGAGCCGCTGGAATTGCCCACGCGCGGGCCCAGACCGGCCCGGCAGACCTTCGACGGCGCCGGATACGGGTTCGAGGTCGATCGCGAACTGCTGGACCGGCTCGGCGCGCTGGCCCGCGAACGCGGCGCGACGTTGTACATGGTGCTGCTCGCCGCCTTCCACCTCGTGCTCGCCCGGCACAGCGGACAGCGCGCCTTCGCGGTCGGTTCGCCGGTCGCCGGTCGGCCGCACCCCGAGGTCGAGGACCTGGTCGGGATGTTCGTCAACGTGCTCGCGCTGCGTGCCCGCACCGACGGCGACCCGACCTTCGCCGAACTCCTGGACCGCACCCGGGAGACCTGCCTGGAGGCGTACGCGCACCAGGAGTTGCCGTTCGCGCAGTTGGTCACCGAGCTGAACGTGGCGCGCGATGTGACCCGCTCGCCGGTGTTCCAGGCGGTGCTGGCCGTACAGAACTACGCCACCGCGAACGCCGCCGATCACGAACGCGGGCTCGCCGCCGAACCGTTCGGCATTCGGGCCGGGGGCACCCGGTTCGACCTGGAACTGTTCCTGATGGAGTGGCCGGACGGGCTGCGCGGCGCGTTCAACTACAACACCGACCTGTTCGACGAGGCCGCCGTCGCGCGCCTGGGCCGACACCTGGGCCGGCTGCTCGCGGTGCTGGCCGACCGGCCGGACGTCCCGGTGTCCACCCTGGACGGCCTGGACCCGGACGAGCGCGAGTCGATGCTGACCCGGTGGAACGACACCGCCGCGCCGGTGCCGGCGGACGCCACCCTGCCGAGCCTGATCGCCGCGCAGATCGCCCGCACCCCGCGGGCCGTCGCGGTCGCGCTGGACGGGCGCACCTGGACCTATCGCGAACTCGACACCGCCGCCGACCGGGTGGCGCACCGGCTGCGGGCCGAGGGCGTGCGCGCGGGCGACCTGGTCGCGGTCAGCGCCGAGCGCTCGCCCGAGTTGGTGGCCGCCCTGCTCGGCGTGCTCCGCGCGGGCGCCGGGTATACCCCGCTGGACCCGGAATACCCGGCCGAGCGCCTCGCGTTCATGCTCGCCGACTCGGGCGCGCGGGTCCTGCTCACCCACCGACGCCTGCCGGTGCCCGCCGACTGCGCCGCGCGCGTCCTGCCCGTGGACGACCTCGCGGACTGGCCCGCTCCCGCGCCCGGCGAACTCGCCGACGTGGCGCCCGCGCCCGACGACGTCGCGTACCTGATCTACACCTCCGGCTCCACCGGCCGGCCCAAGGGTGTGCCGAACACCCATCGCGGCATCGTCAACCGCGTCACGTGGATGCAGGACACCTACCGGCTCACCGCCGCCGACGCGGTGCTGCAGAAGACGCCGGCGAGCTTCGACGTGTCGGTGTGGGAGTTCTTCTGGCCGCTGACCACCGGCGCCCGCCTGGTCCTGGCCCGCCCCGGCGGCCACAAGGACGCCGCCTACCTGCGCGACGTGATCGCCGAACAGGGCGTCACCCTGGCCCATTTCGTGCCCGCGATGCTGAACGTGTTCCTGGCCGAGGAGGACGTCGAACGCTGCGCGTCGCTGCGGCGGGTGGTGTGCAGCGGCGAGGAACTGCCGCCGGACGCCGTGCGGACGTTCCGCGCGCGGCTGCCGGACTGCGCGTTGGCCAACCTGTACGGGCCCACCGAGGCCGCCGTCGACGTCACCGCGTGGGAGTGCGCGGGGTCGGTCACCACCGTGCCGATCGGGGCGCCGATCCACAACACCCGGGTGTACGTGCTCGACGACGCGATGCGGCCCGCGCCACTGGGCACACCCGGCGAGTTGTACCTGGGCGGGGTGCAGGTCGCGCTGGGCTACCACCGCCGCCCCGGGCTGACCGGCGAGCGGTTCGTGCCCGACCCGTTCGGGCCGCCCGGCGCCCGCCTGTATCGCACCGGCGACCTGGCCCGGTGGCGCCCGGACGGCACCCTCGCCTTCCTCGGCCGGCTCGACGGCCAGGTCAAGCTGCGCGGGCTGCGGATCGAACTCGGCGAGATCGAAGCGGCGTTGCGGGCCCGGGGCGGGATCGACGAGGCCGCGGTGGTGGTGCGCGAGGACAGCCCCGGAGACAAGCGCATCACCGCCTACGTGGTCCCGGCCCACGATCCGGCCGAGCCGGACGCCGCCGGATTCGACACCGTCGGGATCGACGCGGAGTTCGACACCGGGTTCAACGCCGGGTTCGACGCCGAGGCCGCGCGGGACGCGCTCAAGCGCACCCTGCCCGACTACATGGTGCCCGCCGCGTTCGTCGCGCTGCCCGCGCTGCCGCTGACCCCCAGCGGCAAGCTGGACCGCGAGGCGCTGCCGGCGCCGGCGGCCCGCCGCTCCAAGGGCGCCGCCGACGCGCCGCCCACCACACCGGCCGAGCTGCTGTTCGCCGGGATCTGGTGCGACGTGCTCGCACTGCCCGAGGTCGGCGTCGACGACGACTTCTTCGACCTGGGCGGCCACTCGCTGCTGGCCACCCAGGTGGTCGCGCGCGCCCGCCGGCAACTCCCGGGGATCGGCGGCCGGGCGGTCAGCGTGATGGACGTCTTCACGCACAAGACGATCCGCGAGATCGCCGCGCTGTCCACCCTCTCCGAGGCCGAACGCGGCCCGGCCCGGCTGCTGTACCGGCTCGGCAAACCCGTACCGAACGTGCGCCGCACCTTGTCCCTGGTCTGCGTGCCGTACGGCGGGGGCAGTGCGGTGGTGTACCAACCGCTCGCCGACGCGTTGCCGGACACCCACGACCTGTGGTCGGTGGCGATCCCCGGGCACGACGTCGGCGTCACCCAGGAGCGGCTTCCCTTCGACGAGCTCGCCACGCGGATCGTCGCCGAGATCCAGGAGCGGGTCGAGGGGCCGATCGCGCTGTACGGCCACTGCGGCGTCGGCAGCGCGCTGATCGTCGCGGTGGCCCGTCGACTGGAGGCGGCCGGACGCGAGTTGGACGCGGTGTACATCGGCGCGCAGTTCCCCTTCGCCCGCCCGCGCGGCCGCGTGCTGAGCGCGCTGAGCAAGGTCGCCGCGCTCGAACCGCTGCTCGGCGACCGGGTGTACGCCAACTGGCTGACCTCGATGGGTGCCGACATGGCCGACCTGGACGCCGATCAGATGAAGTTCATCATCGGCAACATGCGCCGGGACTCGGCGGCCGCCGAGGAGTACTTCACCGAGGCGCTGTCCGACGACCGGCCCCGACTGCGCGCCCCGGTCGTGTCCGTGATGGGCGACCGCGACCCGGCCGCCGACTTCCACCAGGAACGCTTCCGCGAGTGGTGCGCCATCGCCGACCGGGTGGCGCTGGTGATGCTCGACGAGGCCGGCCACTTCTTCCTCAAGCACCGCGCCGACGACCTGGCCGAGGTGATCACCCGCGTGCATCCGGCGCTGGTCGCGCACGACACCGACGCGCTGCCCACCCGCGAGGCGGACGGCCCCTGGTGGTTCCACGGCGCCGCCGGACCGCCCCGGGAGCCCGGCGGGCCCAAGGACACCGCCACCCGCGAACCCCAACCCGGGATGAGCCGGTTCCTGCTGGTGGCGTTCAGCCAACTGGTGTCCATCACCGGCTCGGCGCTGACCGAGTTCGCGCTGCCGATCTGGATCTACCTGGAGACCGGCTCGATGGGCCGGTTCGCGCTGTACGCGGTGATCGGCATGCTGCCCGGCATCCTGATCGGCCCACTCGCCGGCGCCATCGTGGACCGGCTGGACCGGCGCAAGGTGATGCTCGCCGGCGATGTGGCCGCGGGCGGCACCCAGGGCGTGCTGTTGCTGTTGCTGAGCACGGGCAACCTGCACCCGTGGCACATCTACGTGTTGCTCGGATCGTTGTCCATGGCGCTCACCTTCCAGCGCCTGGCCTACGCCTCCGCGGTGCCGCAACTGGTGCCCAAGCAATACCTCGGCCACGCCAACGGAATCGTGCAAATGGCGGGCGGAGTGGCCCAGTTCGTGGTCCCGCTGATCGCGGTGGGGCTGATGGCCGGGATCGGCCTGCGCGGCATCCTGATCCTGGACGTGGTCAGCTACGCGGTCGCGATCACCATCATCACGTGCGTGCGGTTCCCGCGCACGCTGCCCTGGCGTCGCCGCGAGTCGCTCACCGCCGAGATCAGACACGGCTTCACCTACTCCTGGCGACACCGGGGCTTTCGGGCCATGTTGTTGTGGTTCGCCGTGCTGAACCTGTTCCTGTCCCCGCTGTTCCTGCTGACCACGCCGCTGGTGTTGTCCTTCGACTCGCTCGGCGGCGCCGCACGCGTGTCGATGGCGGCGGGCGCCGGGGTGATCGTCGGCGGCATCGCGATGGGCTTCTGGGGCGGCCCGCGCCGGCAGCGGCTGCGCGGCATGTTGTGGCTGGCCGCCGGATTGGCCTGCGCGTCCGCGTTCACCGGGCTGCACGCGAGCCTGTGGGTGGTGGGGATCGGCGCGTTCGGAATGTCCTGCGCGCTGTCCCTGGTCAACGGCGTCTACACGACGATCGTCCAGGTCAAGGTGCCGCAACGCTTCCACGGCCGGGTGTTCGCGCTCAACACGCTCGTCGCGTGGTCCACCCTGCCGATCGGGCACGGCATCATCGCCCCGCTGGGCGCCGGGCTGTTCGAGCCGTTGATGGCCGACGACGGACCGCTCGCCGGCTCGGTCGGCACCGTGATCGGGCACGGCGAGGGCCGCGGCATCGGTCTGCTGTACCTGGTCTTCGGCGCCGCGATGGTCGCGATGGTGGTGATCGGCCTGCGTCTGCCGGTGCTGGCCCGATTCGACCGGGACGTGCCGGACGCGCCACCCGACGACGAGGTCGGCATCCAGGAACGCGAGCGCCGGCTCCGGGCCGAGGCCGTCGAATCCGCGCCCGCCCTCGCGGAGGTGTCGAGATGAGCACCAGCACCCGCCCGCGCCCGCTCCCGGCCGTGCGCCGGGCCCCGGAGAGCCTGTCCGCGCTGCTCGCGCACCGCGCCGAACTGGAGGCGGAGCGCCCGGCGATCCTCAGCGGCCGGGAGAAGTTGACCTTCGGCTCCTGGCACGAACGCGCCGACGCGGTCGCCGCCGGGCTGAGCACCCGCGGCGTCGGCGCCGGCGACCGGGTCGCGCTGTTGTACGGCAACGGCGACTGGATCGACTACGCGACCGCCTATCTGGGCGTCCAGCGGGCCGGCGCGATCGCGGTGCCGATGTCGGATCGCCTCGCGCCCGCCGAGGTGCGACACCTGCTGCGACACAGCGGGGCCGCCGCCGTGCTGCACCGCGCGCAACTGACCCCGCCCGACGCCGGCACCGGAGCCTGGACCGCGCCGGTCGAGGACATCGAGACCTACCCGGGCAGCGAACTCCCGCCGCCCGCGCCCGGCGACCTCGCGCAGATCCTGTACACCTCCGGCACCACCGGCACGCCCAAGGGCGTGGCCGCCACCCACGCCAACCTCGCGCACGGCTGCACGCTGGACGCGCGCCGCCGCCCGCTGGGGCACTCGGCGCACTTCCTGCACGCCTTCCCGGTCGGCACCAACGCCGGGCAGACCATGCTGATCAACGCGCTGGACGCCAAGGCGACCGCGATCGCCGCACCGCGCTTCACCCCCGGCCACTTCGCGCGACTGATCGAACGGCACGCGGTGGGCAGCGTGTTCGTGGTCCCGGCGATGGCGATCGAGTTGCTCGGCACGGACGCCGTGCGGCGCTGTGACCTCTCCGGGGTCCGACTGCTCGGCTCCACCGCCGCCGCACTGCCGCAGAGCGTCGCGCTGGGTCTGTCCCGGCTGTTCCCACAGGCCCAGATCGTCAACTACTACACCTCCACCGAGGCCGCGCCCGCGCAGACCACGATGCTCTTCGACCCCGAACACCCCGACTCGCCCGGGCGGCCCGCGTCGCTGCGCGACCTGCGGGTGACCGACGACGCGGGCCGGGTGTTGCCGGTCGGCGAGACCGGCGAGGTGTGGCTGCGCTCGCCGACCACGCCGCGCTCCTACTACGGCGAGGACAGCGATCCCGCGGTGTTCTCCGGGCGCTGGGTGCGCATGGGCGACCTCGGCTACCTGGACGCGGACGGCTTCCTGTACCTGGTCGACCGCGAGCGGGACGTGATCAAGTCCGGTGCGTACAAGGTGTCCACGTTGCAGGTCGAGGACGCCCTGCACGAACACCCGGGGGTGATCGACGCCGCCGCCTTCGGCGTCGCGCATCCCGTGCTCGGGATGACCGTCGCGGCCGCGGTGGTGCCCCGGGGCGATCTGACCACCACCGAGCTGCGGGTGTTCCTGATGGAGCGCCTCGCCGCACACGAACTGCCCGGACACGTGCTGTTCCGGGAATCCCTGCCGCGCAACGAGGGCGGCAAGATCCTCAAGCGTGAGCTGCGCCGGCTCCTGGACGACGAGGTCCGACCATGACTGTGACGAACGATCAGATACCTCCGACGACCGAGGGCGAAGGTGTGCGAGGCACCGCACCGCACGCCGCGGCGCTGCCCTTCGCGCCGCTGTCCGCCGCCCAGTTGGGCGTGTGGGTCACCGAGCGCACGCTGCCCGCCGAGTCCGCCTACCACCTCTCGGTGCTGCTGCGCTTCGACGGCCCGCTGGACGTGGCGGCGCTGGAGACGGCGTGCGCGGCCACCATCGCCCGGTACCCGGTCCTGGCGTCGGCGGTCGGCGAGGCCGACGGCACGCCCGGACTGGTGCCGGCCACGCCCGCGCCGATGCGGCGCGCGCCCGCCGACGACGCCACGGTCGAGGCGCTGATCCGCGCCGAACTCGCCATGCCCTTCGACCTGTACGCCGGGCCGCTCACGCGCTTCACGCTGTTCACCCTCGCCCCCGACCGGCACACGCTGGTGGTGACCGCGCATCACGTGGTCTTCGACGGGACGTCCAAGGAGATCGTGGTGGCGGGCCTGGCCCGGGCCTATCGCGCGGCCCGGGACGGCACGGCCGCGACCGGCACGGCGGTCGACGCACGCGCGCTCGCGGAGACGATCGAGGCCGCCGGCGCGGGGCCGGCCGGACCCGAGACGGACTCCACCGCGGTGTGGGCCCGGCACCGCGAGGAGCCGGGCCGCGCCGTGCTACCCGGCCTGCTGCCCACCACCCGCACGGGCCGCGAACCCGCGCCCGGCGTCGCGGTGCCGTTCACCCTGGGCCCCGAATCGGTCGCCGCGCTGGAGGAGGCCGCGCTGCGGCTCGGCGTCACCCACTTCGAACTCCTGCTCGCGGCCTGGCACGCGCTGCTGTTCCGCTACGGCAACCCACGCGTGCGCACCGCGGTGGAACTGTCCACCCGTGCCCCGGCCGACCTGCGCCGCGTGGGTCTGTTCGTCAACGAACTCCCCGTCTCCTCGCGGCCGGGCTCCGAGCGGGAATTCGGCGCGTTCGCCCGCGAACTGCGCGCGGAACTGCGCGCCCTGTACGCCTTCCGGGACGTGCCCTACAGCCACACCGTGCGCGGGCTCGGCCCCAGGACCGCACTGACCGAGCTGACCGTCAGCTACCGGCGGCGCACCCGCGCGATCGAACCGGTCTTCCCCGGCGTCGAGGCGCGGGTCGAGTGGATCGTGCTGCCGCCGACCGCGCGCAACACCGCGCATCTGCAACTGGTCGAGGGCCGCGATCGCATCGACGGCGCGCTGCACGTACCCACCGACGCGTTCGCGCCGGGCGTGGCCGCGCGCATCCCCGGCCACTTCACCACCCTGCTCACCACCGCGCTGGCCGACCCCGAGCTGCCGATCGGCGACCTGCCGCTGCTGAACGAGGCCGAACTGGTCCGCGTCCTGCACGCGGACAACGCCACCGACACGCCCTACCCGGCCCGGGACACCGTCGTCGACCTGTTCGCCGCACGGGCCTCTGCCGCCCCGGACACGGTCGCCGTGGTGTGCGCGGGACGGTTCCTGACGTATCGCCAGGTGGCCTCGGCGGCCTATGTGTTCGCCGACCGGCTGCGCGCGGCCGGGATCGGCGCGGGCGACCTGGTGGGCATCGAATTGGCGCGCACCGGCGAACAGGTGGCCGCCGTGCTCGGCGTGCTCGCCGCCGGCGCCGCCTACCTGCCGCTGGACCCCGGCTACCCGGCCGAACGGCTCGCCTTCATCCGCGCCGACGCGCGCGTCGCGGCGCTCGTCACCGCGGACGGCGCGCGACCGGCCGGCACGCCCGCCGAGGTCCCGACGCTGACCGGGCCCGACCTGTACGGCCCCGACCGGTTCGGCCCCGAACCCGGCCCGGTCGAACCGCCGACCCGTCCCGAACCGGGCGATCCCGCCTATGTCATCTACACCTCCGGCTCCACCGGCCGGCCCAAGGGCGTCGAGGTCTCGCACCACGCGCTGGCCAACCTGCTGGCGACCATGCGCGACCGGCTCGGCGCCACCTCGGCGGACCGCTGGCTCGGACTGACCTCGCTGTCCTTCGACATCTCCACCGTCGAACTGCTGCTGCCGCTGATCACCGGCGCGCGCGTGGTGCTGGTGGCCGACGACCGACACCGCGACGGCCCCGCGCAACTGGCCCTGCTGGAGCGCTACGCGATCACCCACGTGCAGGCCACGCCCAGCGGCTGGCGAGTGCTGCTCGCGGCCGGCCTGCACCGTCCCGGGCTGACCGCGATCACCGGCGGCGAGGCGCTGCCCGCCCCGCTGGCCACCGAACTGCGTGGCGCGGTGGGCCGGTTGATCAACGTGTACGGCCCCACCGAGACCACGGTGTGGTCCACCTACGCCGAGTCGGCCGGCGACGCGCCGCCCGGGATCGGGCTCCCGTTGGCGAACACCCGCGCGTACGTGCTCGACGCCCGGCTGCATCCGGTCCCCGAGGGCCTGGCGGGCGAGCTGTTCCTGGGCGGCTACGGCGTCGCACACGGCTATCTGGGCCGCCCCGGGCTGACCGCCGAGCGGTTCGTGGCCGACCCCTTCGGACCGCCCGGCAGCCGGCTCTACCGCACCGGCGACCTGGTCCGCCACGCGCCCGGCGGCGGACTGGACTACGTCGGGCGCACCGACGCCCAGGTCAAACTGCGCGGGCACCGGATCGAACTGGGCGAGATCGAGACCCTGCTCGCCGCACACCCGGACATCGCCCAGGCCGCGGTCCGACTGCTGGACGCGGACGGCGAACACGCCCGCCTGGTCGGCTATGTGGTGCCCGAGGCCGGCCGGCCCCCGGTGACGCCAGACCGGTTGCGCGCCCACCTCGCCCGCACCCTGCCGCCCGCGACGGTGCCCAACACCTTCCTCGTGCTGGACGCCTTCCCGCTCACCCCGAACGGCAAGCTCGACCGCGCCCGGCTGCCCGAGCCGGTCCCGGCCCGGCCCGAGCCGATCGACCCCACCGATCCCGCGGGCGCCCCGGGCGCGCCCGCCGACGAGGTCACCGAGACCGTCCGGGCGATCTGGGCCGAGGTGCTGCGGCTGGACGACATCGGCGTGGACGAGGACCTGTTCGACCTCGGCGGCCACTCGCTGACCATCACCCGGATCGCCGCGCGCATCCGCAAGCGGCTCGGCGTCGAGGTCCCGCTCGACGTCTTCTTCGACACCCCGACCGTCACCGGCGTCACGGACGCCATCCGCGAACTCCAGGAGCAGCAGCGATGAGCACCGACACCCAAACCCCCGAGGGCCAATACCGCGTGGTCGTCAACGACGAGGAGCAGCACTCGCTGTGGCCGCTGCGCACCGATCCGCCGGCCGGGTGGGTACCCACCGGATTCGTCGGCACCCGCGAGGAGTGTTCGGCGCACATCGACCGGGTCTGGCCGGACATCCGCCCGCTGAGCCTGCGCCGGCGCCTGGCCGGGGACGCGGCGTGAGCGCGGGGGCGCTGCGCGAGCGGGTGGCCGCGCTGATCGCCGAGGTCAGCGACGGCGAGGTCAGCGCGCGCGAAGTGCTGGACAACGACGGCTCGTTGACCGCGGTGGGGGTCAGCTCGCTGACCTTCCTGCGGCTGATCGACGCGCTGGAGGGCGAGTTCGACGTGTTCTTCGACCTGGACGCCGACCTCGACTTCGTCGAGGACCTGGACGGCCTGGTCGAGCGATTGACCCGAAACGGCGCGGCGGTGGGTGATGGTTGACACCGGCGCGCCGAGATCCCGGGTCACGGGCGAGGATCCGGTCGCCGGCGCCGATCGCGTCTCGGCGCAGTTCGCGGTCGCGGCCGGCGGCCCCGTCGAGGCGCCGCTGACGTGGGGTCAGCGGGCGATCTGGCAGGCCATTCGGCGGACCGCGCCCAGCGACCACTACTTCAACATGACCCGGGTGCTGCCGATCGCCGATCGCGGTCGGCCGGTGGACGTGGCCCGGGCGAGCGCCGCGCTGGGTCGGCTGATGGAACGTCACGACGCGTTGCGAACCCGGCTGGTGGCCGCCGACGGCGAACCCCGGCAGGTGCGGCACCCGGTGGGCGCGCTGGCCGTGGAGGTGGTCGAGGCGGCGCTGCTGGAGGACGCCGACACCGTCGCGGCGGCGGTGGCCGAGCGGTTGGGGGCGACCCGCTTCGACTACTTCGGCGCGTGGCCGATCCGGGTCGCTCTGATCGTGCACGGCGGCCGGGTGCGCTACGTGGCGCTCGCGCTGTGCCATGTGGCCACCGACGGGCACGGCGTCGAAGTGCTCGTGCGCGACCTGCGGCTGCTGATCCGGCGCGGTTCGGCCGGCGGCCCGACCTCGGCCGGACCACTGGACCTGGCCCACGAACAGTCCTCGACGATCGGCCTGCGCCGCGGCGAATCGGCGCTGGCGCACTGGGAGACGCACTACCGGCGGATCGCCCCGACGGTGTTCGCCGACGTGATCGCCGAACCCGCCGCGCCGCGCTTTCGCACCGTGCGCCTGGTGTCCGCGGCGCTGGCCAGGGCCACCGACGCGGTCGCGGTGCGCCATCGGATCAGCCCGTCCGCCGTACTGCTCGCGGGCGCCGCCGTGTTGGCCGCGCGCGCGGGCGGGCGGGACACCGCGGTGATGTTGCCGATCGTGGCCAACCGGTTCCGCGCGGACAGCCGCGACCTGGTCGCCACCCTGTCCCAGGAGGGCCTGTTCGTCCTGGACCTGGACCCTGCCGCACGCTTCACCGACCTGTTGCCCGCCGCGTGGCAGGCCTCGCTGCGCGCGTACCGCAGCGCCGGCTACGACCCGCACCGGTGGAACGAGCTGATGCGGCGGATCACGGCCGAACGCGGGACCCCGATCCGGCCGTTCTGCTGCTTCAACGACATGCGCCTGGTGGATCGGCCGCCGGCGGCCGGCCCCGCGCCGACCACCGCCGAACTGGACGCGGCGCGCACGCACAGCCGGGTCGAACCGGCCGGCGGGCACGAGTTCGTCGCGTGCCGGTACTGCATGCACGTGGTCGCCGAGGGCGACGCGCTGGTGGTCAGCGTCACCGGGGACACGGCGTACCTGCCGGTGCACGCGCTGGAGGCGCATCTGGTGGCGCTGGAGGACCTGCTGGTCCGCGCGGCGGGTGGGCGGGAGTTGCCGATCGGCGCGTTGACCGGCTTCGCGGAGCGTGTGGCGGAGCCGGTCGCATGAGCATCCTGGCGTACGCCGGCGCGACGTCCGTGGTCGCGGGCGGCCGGCTGCGCTTCCACCTCGCCCGCACCGGCGGGGGCGAGGTCCGCGGCGAGGTCACCGTCGTGGACGCGACCACCGAACGCGTGCTCGCGCGCACCCGGGTCGACGGTGGAATGTGGGAGTTGGAGATCCCGGACGACTGGCCCAGCTCGCTCTACCGGGCCGTGTTCGACGACGGCACCCCGCTCGCCGGCGTCGAACCCCTGGACCACGAGGCCTGGTTCGTGGTGCGCGCGGCACAGCCGGGGGCGGGCGCGCCGATCCTGGTGTCGGTGCCGTTCGCCACCTGGCAGGCGTACAACCGCTCCGGCGTACCCGGGCAGGGCCTGTACTACGCCGAACAGCCGGACCGCGCCGCCCGGGTCGGTTTCGACCGGCCCGGCGGCGGACCACCACCGGAGCGCTGGGAGGAGGGACTGCTTCGCTGGTTGCGGGCGACCGGCCGGCCGGTCGAGTTCTGCTCCGGCCTGGACCTGCACGGTGGTGACGAACTGCTGGGCCATTACCGGCTGTTGGTGATCAACGGGCACGACGAGTACTGGTCGCGGGAACAGCGGGACACCGTCGAGGGCTTCGTCCGCGGCGGCGGCAACCTCGCGATCTTCGCCGGGAACACGGCGTGGTGGCAGATGCGCCTGGAGGACGACGGCCGCACCATGGTGTGCCATCGCGACGCGGTCGCCGACCCGATGTCGGCGATCGATCCCGAGCGGGTCACCGTCGAGTGGTCCAGCGCGCCGGTCAACCGGCCGGAGAACACCATGACCGGCCTCAGCTTCCGACGCGGCGCGGGCGCGTGGGGAGAGGGCATGAAGGTGATCCGGGAGGAGGCCTACATCGCCCGGTTCACCGACCACTGGGTCTTCGCGGGCACCGGGCTGGCCGACGGCGACAAGTTCGCCCAGGGCGCGCTGGGCTACGAGACGGACGCGGCCGAACTGGACTGGAGCCGCGGCGTCCCGCGCGCCACCGGGCGGGACGGCACCCCGCCGACCTTCGTCGTGCTGGCCACCGCCGACCTGCGGCACTGGGCCCGCTACGGCCAGGGCGGCGACGCGGTGATGGGCACCTTCCGGCTGGGCGCCGGGACGGTGTTCAACGCCGGCACCATCAACTGGGGCAGCGCGCTGGCCGATCCGGTGGTGGACCGGGTCACCCGCAACGTGCTCGACCGGCTGGCCGCCGACCGGCAGCCGCAGTGGGAGGTGATCGGGCCCACCGGCGACATCCGCGCCCTCGCGGCCTGCGAGGACGTGCTGTTCGCGGTCGACACCGACGGCGCGCTGGTCTGCCGCGAGGTCAGCGGCCAGAACCTGCCGTGGCGCGCGCTCGGCATCGCCGGATCGGTGGTGGCGCTGGCCGCGGCGCGCGAGGCGTCCGGCCCGCTGCCGTTGGTGCTGTACGCGGTCACGGCGGACGGTCGGTTGTTGCGCCGTGCCCCGGTCACCCGGCCCGCGCCGTGGACCTCGGTCGCCCGCCTGCCCGCCGACACGATCGCGCTCGCGCTCTGTGACGGCGGCCTGTTCGCGGTATCCGCCGACGACACACTGCACCACGTGTCCGCCGCCGAGTTGCCCACCGACCCGGACGCCCGGGCGCCGTGGCGCGCGCTCGGCTCCGCGGGTGGCGCGATCGCGCTCACCGCGATGAACGGGCGGCTGTACGCGGCCGATCGGGACGGCCGGCTGGCCACCAGGCCACCGGTGACGGGTACCGCCGGATTCGCCCCGCTGGCCGGCGAGCCGGCGGAACCGGGCACGGCCCGGGCGTTGACCGGTCACGCGGGCAGCCTGATCGCCACCGCGCCGGGGGCTCGGGTGCGCCGTCGGGCGGCGGTACCGGCGCCGGCGCCCGGACCTGGGCCCGCGTCCGGGTGGGGGAGGTAGGCGGGTCGTCGCCCGGCCGACCTACCCCCCGAGGTCCACCCAGTGGTTGTCGTGCCGCAGGAAGAACTGCGCGCGCTCCTTGTCGGTGAGGTGTTCGAGCTCGGGAATGCCCTCGAAGTAGGCCTCGCGCGGCGCACCGGGCGCGAATTGGAGCAACATCGAGGCCGGCTCGCCGGACTCGTTGCGGAACGCGTGCAGGCCGCCGACCGGCACGTACAGGAAGTCGCCCGCCTTGGCGTCGCGCCACGCCTCGCCGTCGAACAGCCGGATCGTGCCGGACAGCACGAAGAACGACTCGGAGATGGTCCGGTGGAAGTGCGTTCCCGGACCGCTGGGCACCGCGTGCATGTCCACCCGATACAGACCGAACTCGCCGTCCGTGGACTCGGTCGTGGCCAGGTAGTGGTAGCTCGCGCCGGCCGTGGTCAGTTCGGGCGGGTGCTCGGCCGGCCGGAAACGGGCGCTGACGTCGCCGCCCTCGTCGTGGTACCGGACTTCGGGGTAGGTCGGGTAGGACATTTCCGGGACTCCTGGTGGGATCGACGTGTTCGGGATGGGGTTCGAGGTGCGCGTGTGACGGGTGAGGCCTGGCGTACGGGTCGTGCTTCGAGTCCCGTGCCCGGGGCTCCGGGTGTGTGCCTCGGGATCGCAGCGGGAGGTTCGCCGGGATCCCCCCACACCGATGAGTTTCCGGCCGGCCGCGAGTCGAAGCATGTGACGGCTCGGAAACCAGTACGACTGTTCGAACCCGGCGTGCTGCCGACCGCTTTCGCCCTCACCGGCTCGCGCACCACCGGGGCCGGCGTCGTGATCAGTTCGTACGAGCGCACGGGCGCGCCCACCTACGGCACGTACGAACCGCCCGAGAGCGCGTAGGCCACGCGGTGTCGCGGGACGGGTCGGGACCGGCTTCGTCGAAGCCCGAACAGGCCCTCCTCACTCGGAGGATCCGGCCGGTGCCGCCGGCTCCAGCAGCCGGTCCTCGGACCAGGCCACCGCCTCCGCACGGCTGCGGAACGGGATCCACGGCGCCGGATCGCCGTCGTCGCCGATCGGGTCCAGCAGCGGCTCGCGGGCGGCGATGGCGATCTCGTGGCCGGAGGAGGCGAGGTCGGCCAGGGTGGCGTCCAGCATGGCCGCCGAGCCGACGGCCATCCGGGTGACCCGGTCCAGGTCCAGCACGATCCAGCCCGGGGCGGGCGGCGTGTACTCGCGCAGCGCGTGCAGCAGGTGTTCCGTCTCGGTGAACTCCAGGATCCCCTGCGCCCGAATGATCACGATGCGATGTCCCTCGCGGTCCAGCGTGGCGCGCTGCGCCGGGGTGCGGGCCCGATGGGAGGGGTGGTCGAGTGCGGTGGTGACGTCGGTGACGGTCGCGGCGTGCCGACCCGGTTGGTGCATCAGGTGCAACGCGAAGCGTTCGGAGAGCTCGGTGAGCGCGACCACACCGCGTACCGGGTTGCCCGCGCGATCCAGGGGCGGGCTGTGCACGGCGATCCCGAAGCGGGCGGGGCTGCACGCGATCAGGCCGCCGGACACCCCGCTCTTGGCGGGCAGCCCCACCCGCAGCAGCCATTCGCCCGCGGTGTCGTACATCCCGCAGGTGGCCATCACCGCGAGCGTGCGAACCGCCACCGACTCGGCGATCACCCGGTCGCCGGTGACCGGGTTGACCCCGCCGTCGGCCAGCGTCGCGGCCATCACCGCCAGATCCGCCACCCGGACCCGGATCGAGCACTGGCGGAAGTACGTGCGCACGGTCTCGTCCACGTCGCCGGACAACGATCCCGCGCCGCGCATCAGGTAGGCCAGGGCCCGGTTGCGGTCCCCGGTGTCGACCTCGGAGTGGTACACGTCCTCGTCGACGTCCAGGGGCCGGCCCGCGAACGCGGACAGGCACGCCCGGATCCGCTCGAAGCGGTCCTCCGGGTCGGCCGCCGGGACCAGGGAGGTGGTCACGATCGCGCCGGCGTTCACCATCGGGTTCGCCGGTCGGCCCGTGCCGGGTTCGAGGCTGATCGCGTTGAACGCCTCCCCGCTGGGTTCGGCGCCGACCCGACGGGCCACCTCGGCCGGGCCCAGCTCGGACAGCGCGAGCGCGTAGACGAACGGCTTGGACACCGACTGGATGCTGAACGGCTCGTCGGTGTCGCCGGCGAGGTAGCAGTTGCCGGACATGCTGACCAGGGCCAGCCCGAACGTCCCGGGGTCGGCCGAGGCCAACTGCGGGATGTAGTCGGCGACCTCACCGTCGGTCAGCGAGCTCAGCCGATCGTGGATCTCGATCATCGACGCGGTCACCGGGTCCATGGCGCCGACCCACCCCTCGCCGACCGAAACCCCGCACTTCGTCGCACCGTTCCGCTCCCGTCCGTCAGCCGAGGCCACCCGTCGCGCTCTTCGGCCCGATCGCGAGCCGAGTTCGCGGGCAACGGAGAGTCACCTATCGGCTTCGGGCCTAAACGCCCGGCCGGCAGATGGAAGCCACGAGGCCGACCCGGCCGGGCCGGCGGGACGCCGATCACGCACAGCGGTCCCGCCGGTCGGCGGTCACGGCGTCACGAGCCGGTGAGGATGACGAGTTGCCGGGTCGCCCTGGTCATCGCGACATAGCGGTCGACCGCTCCTTCGACGCCGTCGCCGAACGTCTCCGGGTCGATCAGGACGACCAGGTCGAACTCGAGTCCCTTCGACAACTCCGGGGTCAGCGACCGCACGCGGGACGTCGCCCGGAAGGTGGGATCGCCGATGACGCAGGCGATGCCCTCGGCGTGCTCGGCGAGCCACGTGTCGAGGATCGAGGTCAGCTCCGCGGTGGATCCGTGCCGCACGGGGACGCCGGCGCTGCGGATGGAGGTCGGCACGTTGGCGTCCGGAAGCACTGCCCGGATGACCGGCTCGGCCTCCGTCATGATCTCCTCCGGCGTCCGGTAGTTGATGCTCAGCGAGGCCAGGTTGATCCGGTCGAGCCCGACGCGCTCCAGCCGTTCCTGCCACGACTCGGTGAACCCGTGCCTGGCCTGGGCGCGGTCGCCGACGATGGTGAAGCTCCGGGAGGGGCAGCGCAGCAGCAACATCTGCCACTCCGCGTCGGTCAGTTCCTGCGCCTCGTCCACGACGATGTGCGCGAACGGCCCGGCGAGCAGGTCCGGTTCGACGCCGGACCGGGTGCTCTCGTCGATCAGGGAGTGCTGGAGATCCTCTCCGCGCAGCATCGTGACCACTCCCTCACCGTCGTCGTCGGCTTCGAGCAGGGCGTCGACGACGTCGTCCATGCGCTTGCGTTCCGCGGCGACGGCGGCGTCCTGCCGACGCTTGCGCCGCGCCGCCTCCGGGTCGCCGAGCCGCTGCCGTGCCACGTCCAGCAGCGGCAGGTCGGACACCGTCCAGGCTTGGGCGTCCGCGCGCTGCAGCGTGCGCACCTCCTCGGGGCTCAGCCAGGGCGCGCACATCCGCAGGTAGGCGGGTACCGTCCACAGGTCTCCGACCAGGTCGGACGCTTCGAGCAGCGGCCACGCGCCGTTGAAGGCGGTGAGCAGTTCCCGGTTCTGCCGCAGGGACCTGCGCAACAGGTCGACCGAGACGTCCTCGTCCTCGTCGTCGTGCTTGTCCACCAGGATCGTGAGCAGCTCCTCCCAGATCCGCTCGCGCGCCTCGTTGTGCGGCATACCGGGTTCCGCCGCCTCGAACGCCTCGGCCCAGTCGGCGGCGGTCAGCCGGACATCGGACCAGTGGGTCGTGATCGTCATGCCCTTGGTCGGGCGTTCCTCGTAGAACCGGACGGCCGCCTCGATCGCCTTCACCAGGTCCGCGGACGACTTCAGCCGGGCCACCTCCGGATCCGCCTCCACCGCGGCCGCGGCCCCCTCGGCGACCAGGTCCCGCAGCGTGCAGGTCTGTACGCCCTCCTCGCCGAGGCTGGGCAGGACGTCGGCGACATAGCCCAGGTAGGGCTGGTGCGGACCGACGACCAGCACGCCGCCCCGGCGGTGACCCAGGTGCGGGTCGGAGTACAGGAGGTAGGCCGAGCGGTGCAGGGCGACGACGGTCTTCCCGGTACCCGGACCGCCGTCGACGACGAGAGCGCCCCGCGATCCCGCGCGGATGATGGCGTCCTGGTCGGCCTGGATGGTACCGAGCACGTCCCGCATCCGGCTCGACCGGTTGCCGCCCAGGCTCGCGATGAAGGCGGACTGGTCGTCGAGCGCGGCGTGCCCGTCGATCTCGTCCGGGTTGAACACCTCGTCCCAGTAGTCGCTGATCCGACCGCGGGTCCAGCGGTATCGGCGCCGGCCGGCCAGACCCATCGGGTTGCCGTGGGTGGCGCCGAAGAACGGCTCGGCCGCGGGGGTGCGCCAGTCGATCAACAGTCGGCGACCCGCGCTGTCGGTCAGGCCGAGCCGTCCGACGTACACGGGCTCGGAGTCCTCCGCGCCGACCATGTGTCCCAGGCACAGGTCCAGACCGAAGCGACGCAGTGCCCGCAGGCGGGTGGTCAGCCGGTGGATCTCGATGTCCCGGTCCATCGCCTGCCGACCCTTGCCGCCGGGCGACTTGCGCGCGGCGTCGAGGCGGTCGGACAGCTCGGCGATCGACTGGTCGAGGCACTCCGCGATGGCCGCGAAGTGCCGCTCGTCGCCGGCGATCAGCGCCGGATCGGCCTTGGCGGCGAGGCGGTTGGGGAGGTCGAAGGCACTGGTGGTGGTCAGGGAGTTCAGGGATTGCACGGCAAAGCTCCGATCTGAGGTCGCTTGCGACCATGGCGCGTGGCAGGGCGTTCGGACCGTCGTGGCGGACCCGGTGGTGGTGGGTTCCGGCCCGAGGGTCCGAGTGGTTACGCGGATACGGGCGACCCGTCCCGGCTGATCGCGGCGAGCGGCGGTTCCGGGAAGTCCGCCGGCGCGCACACCCGCACCTCGGCGCCCGGGTCCCGCAAGCGCGGCGCGGGTCCCACCGCCGGTTCGGCGTCCCCCCGCGACCCATCCGTCGACAACAACACACGCACTTCGTGAATCTCCCATTTCCGCAGATGACGGCCCAAGTTCCGGCTCAGGTCGATGATTCTGCGGTACGACCGGGGCCTTGCCGCAAGGCCCCCGGTGCGCTATATGTTGTACATGGCGAGGAGAGCGTGTTCCCTCGCCTCTTTTCATGCGGCCGCCGGACGGACCTCCCGCGCGAAGCAGCGAAGCGACGGTGCGGCGGCGCGGTGCGTACGGCCCCGGGTTCGTGGACACTCCGCGTGAGTGCCGAGGAGTTGGCCATCCGGGTGGTCGCGGGTACCGGTACGGACGAACTCGTCGGGATCGGCGGCACGCTCGACATCGTCCGGGCGGACGACGACGGCCACACCTATGTACTGCACCACATGCTCGGCTGAACGGGGCCGTGTCGCGCCGGGTCGGCCCCGGGGCACCTCCGGCGGCGGGACACACCGGGAGCAATCTTGACCGACGATCGGCGGCGATCTAACCTCCGAAGCGGAAAGCGCTTTCCATACCCGGCGTGCCCGACCCACCGGACGCTCCCGGCAGGACGGCCGGGACCGACGGAACCGACGGGACCGAGCCGCCCGGGTCTCGCGCCGGGCAAGAGAGTCGAGGACACGTGAGCACACCCGAGGATCGTCGCAAGTGGGCGTTCAGTACGCTCGGCGCCCCCGGTCGACCGGTCCACGAGCACATCGTCCGGGCCATCCGACACGGCTGCACGGGTCTGGAACTACGGGTACACCAGGACGAGTTCGTCAATCTGGACCTTCCCGCCGGCGAACGTCGGGCAATGCGCGGCAGCATCGCCGACGCCGGCCTCGAAGTGCCCTGCCTGGCCGGTTACGCCGGCATCTGCGCACCCACGCCCGACCCGATCGTGCTCTCCACGATCCACCGACTCCTGGACCTGGCCCACGACCTGGCCGCACCGGCCGTCCGGATCTTCCCGGGCGGCACCGGCGAGGGCGACGCCGAGCGCGCCGAACGCCGACTGGCGACCCTGCTCCCGGAGGCGACCGCACGCGGCGTGACCCTGCTCGTGGAAACCCACGACTCGCACCCCACCGGCGCGGCGGTGGCGGACCTGGTGCGACCGTTCGGCGGCGCGGTCGGGGTGATCTGGGACGCGCTGCACCCGTGGCGCCACGGCGAGGCCCCCGCCGACACGGCCGCCGCCCTGGCCGGCCTGCTGCGCTACGTGCAGATCAAGGACGCCGCATCCGCCGGCGACACCGCACCGGTCCCCCTGGGCACCGGCTCGGTACCCCTCACCGTCATCGGCACCACGCTGCGCGAACACGATTGGCACGGCTGGATCTCGCTGGAGTGGGAGAAGGCCTGGTATCCGGAGGCCGTCTCGTTGGACGAGGCACTCCCGGCCGCCGCCGCCTGGGTGGCCCGGTTCGGCTCGCCCGGTTAGGCCCTGCCCGATACCCCGACAGCGGTTCGGTATCCGCCCTGGTCGGAGGCATCGCCGGGGGTGGAGGCGAGGGGCGGCGGACCGGGGCCGGTCGCGGCGAGCCACCGCCCCATCCGCGGTACCTCCGGGACGGCGAACGTCACCGGTGCGGGCACTTCGCCCCGAATCCACAAGGCCGGAATGCGCCGCTCCGTGCTCGCTTTCCGGATAGTGGCGGAAGTCGGCTCCCGGCTCTACTTGCTCCATGATCACCATGGCCGAATCGATGCGGTGCCGGCTTGAAATCAACGCCATGCAGTCGCGACCCAAGGACGTGTGAGGTGAGCGGCAGATGGGTCGCACGCCCCCCGCTGCGCGTCCTCGCGGCACTTGCCTGTGCGTCGATCCTCGCCCTGGCCGGTTGCGCGGCCGAAGACGACGAAGCCGCAGGCGGGAAGCCGCCGGCGTCGGAGTCGCCCCGCACTCCGCAGTCCTCGGAACAGGGGCCGCCACCGCCGATCGCGGCGCCCCGGCGCCTGACCGACATGCGCGGACAACTCCTTCCGATCGAGCCCTACCTCCTCGACCTCGACCAGATGCGGCTCATCCAGAACGCTCGGAGCGTCCTCGTCTCCGCATGCCTCAAGCGGCGCGGATTCGATGTCACTCTCCCCGTCGCGGCGGCCGGCACCGGCCCCAATACCCAGTCGGAGATGCGGTACGGGGCAGACCGGGCGGCGGCCGCGCAGTACGGGTATCGGGAGCCCGGCGCCGCGGTACACAAGCGCACGCTGCCGCCGATGTCGGACGCCGCACAGGAGGCACTGCTCGGCACGGGCGGCTGCGTCGAGGAGGTCGACGCCTCGTTCGCCGCCAAGGGCCTGCTGACCCAGGACCCCGACGTCGTGGTGAACATCAACATGAACAACATGCAGCGCTCGATCCGGGACGAGCGGGTCACCACCGCGTTCCGGGCGTGGTCCGGCTGTATGCGCGCCAAGGGTTTCGACTACCCAACGCCCATGGACGCGTCTGCCGACCAGCGCTGGCAGCAGGGATCGACCGCATCGCCGCAGGAGATCGCCACGGCCGTCGCGCACAGCGATTGCATGCGTGACAACGACGTCGCCGGCACCTGGTTTGCCGTCGAATCCGCGTACGAGCAGCGGGACATCGACGCGCACCAAGCCGAACTCGCGGACCTCGAGCGCCGCACCGAAGCAACCTTGCGCTTCTGCGCCGAGGTGACCGGACAGCGCTGACCGGCATTTCCGGGACGCCCTGACGGTAGTCAACCCCCGCAAATCTCCCCTGAAAGGGGTAATTCATGCGCATCAGGCAAGCTCTCTCCATCGCGGTCGCCGCAGTCGCGGTCGCGGCGGGCACCGTGGCCATCGCCCCGTCTGCACAGGCCGCCGGGCCCGGCAACTGCCAGTTGTACGACGCCTGTTACTACTACAACTCGAACCGGGGGGGCGCGTTCCACGGGTTCGACAGGGCAACGGCCATCACCGTCGAGCGCTTCGGAGGAGGTGGCAACGGCCAGGGAAGGCTCGTGAAGAACGACGCCGCCTACGTCCTCAATCGCAACGGGTACACCCTGCGGGTCGACTACAACTCCTCGAACCGGTGCGCTTACGCCTGCCAGTACGTTCCGGCGTGGACCGGCACCAACCTGAACTCGACCCTCCAGAACAACAACGCGGCGCACATCTGGGTCGGCAACTGGTCCGACTGACGTCGAATTCCGGGCTGGGTACTGTGCACGGCACAGCGCCCGCGGACGGATCGGTCGGGCCTCGAGCCCGGCCGATCCTTTGACGAACTCCCTTACATAGTCTCCGAGTTCCGTCTATATCCCACGACGAGGATGCCAACGGACATTGCATCCCGTAGGGGTGATGTGACCCGACGCCGTACGGTCGACCGGGCCCGGTCCTCAGGTCGTCGGTGCGGGGGTCATGGAGATGCCCAGCATGCGGGCGCCCGTTTCGCTGCGGGGGCGGTGGCGGCTGCCCGGCGCGAAGACCACGTAGCTGCCGGCGGGGTGGCGGTCGGTGCCCTCGATCACCTCGCCGCTGAGGACGTAATAGCGCTCCTCGGTGGCATGCACGTCCACTTCGGGCCATTCCGTCCCCGGGGCGAAGTCGATCAGCCAGCCGCGGGCGTACTCGGTGCCCGCCAGGCGGCGTCGGACGATCCCCGGGGCCACGTCGATCGGGGTGACGTCGTCCACGTGTACGGCGGATTTCCCGGCAGTCGGGTTCTCGGTTTCGGTCCGGTTCGTGGTCTCGCCGGGGTTCGTGGTCTCGGCGGGGTTCTCGATCGCGCACGGGGTCTTGGTGTGGTTCGGGTTCCCGATCGCGCTCGGTGTCTCGGTGTGGCTTGGAGTCTCGGTGCGGTTCGGGGTCTCGATCTCGCTCATGCGTCCACTCTGGTCCGGGGCTACCGGCCCGGACAGTGTCGGGAAAGACTCCTGTGGGTATATTCCTGCCATGCGTCGTCATCGGGTCGTGGCCGTGCTGAACCCGCCGCAGTCGCCGTTCGAGTTGGCCTGCGCCGCCGAGGTCTTCGGCACCGTGCGCCCGGATCTGCCGACGCACTACGACTTCCGGATCTGTACGCAGTCCCCCGGCCCACTGCCGACGACCACCGGCTACGCGCTGGTCGTGGAGGCCGGGCTGGACGCCCTGGCCGAGGCGGACACCGTGGTCGTGCCGGGCTGGCAACCACCGGGTGGCGAGGTGTCGGCCGAGGTCCTGGCCGCCCTGCGGGCCGCGCACCGTCGAGGCGCGCGGATGGTCGCGATCTGTACCGGCGCCTTCGTCCTGGCCCGGGCCGGGCTGCTCGACGGCCGCCGCGCCACCACCCACTGGCGCCGGACCGCACAATTCGCCGCCGGCTTCCCCGAGGTCGTCGTGGACCCGGACGTGCTCTACGTGGACCACGGCGACGTGGCCACCAGTGCCGGCACGGGCGCGGGCATCGACCTGTGCCTGCACCTGGTCCGGACCGACCACGGTGCCGGGTACGCCGCCCAAATCGCCCGCAGCATGGTGCTCCCGCCGCACCGCGAGGGCAGCCAACTCCAGTACGCGACCCACCCGACCCCGGCCCGGAACGGCGAATCGTTGGCCCCGCTGCTCGACTGGGCGGCGGAGCGCCTGGAGACCCCGCTGACCCTGGACCGACTCGCCGAGCAGGCCGGCCTGTCCGGCCGCACCCTGGCCCGCCGGTTCGCCGAACAGCTCGGCGTCAGCCCCGGACAATGGCTGCTCGGCCGACGCGTCGACGCGGCCCGGATCCTGCTCGAACAGACCGACCTGCCGGTGGAGACCATCGCCGGTCGCGTCGGCCTCACCAGCGCCGTCAACCTGCGCCGCCACTTCCGCTCCCGCGTCGGCACCACACCCGGCGCCTACCGCCGTACCTTCGGCGAGACCCGAACACCACAGTGAACCAACCGGATTCGCGGAAGCGCCGAACCCGGGCGGCCGGCACTCGCGCCTCGGCGGCTACCCGGGCGACCCCGGCGGGTCGTTCGTCCCCGCGAGGCGGGACAGCTCGCGCAGAATGCGGCGGCCCGCCTCGTCCGGTTCCGCGGGTTGGTACATGGTGATGCGCCGGCCGCCCTCCATCCGCAGCACCTCGAACGCGAGGGTGATCCCGCCGAGTCGCGGATGCCGGAAGGCCTGCCGGTCGCTGCGCCGCCGGCGGACGTCATAGCGTTCCCAGTGGGCCACGAACTCCGGGCTGGTGGAGCCGAGTTCGTCGACGAGCGCGGCCAGTTCGCGATCGGCCGGATCGGCGGCGAGGAGCGAGCGCAATTGGGCGGTGGTGCCGGCCGCGACCCGTTCCCAGTCGATGAACAGCGCCCGCGCCGCCGGGTGCAGGAACAGGTAGCGGACGGTGTTGCGCCGCTCGGGCGCCCACTCGGCCAACCCGGGGAAGAGCACGAATGCCTCGGGGTTGGCCGCCAGGATGTCACTGGTGCGGGTGAGCAGATAGGCGGGCCAGGGCCGGACGCGTTCCACCAGGGCGAGGATGCCCGGTCGCACCTCACGATCCGCCGGTGAGCCCCCGGCCGACGCGCGCTCGGCCGCGTGGTTGGCCAGCGCGTACAGATGCGCGTGTTCCTCTTCGTTCAACCGCAACGCGGCGGCGAGTCCGTCCAGGACCGTGCCGCCGGGATGGTTCTCGCGGCCCTGCTCCAGGCGCGTGTAGTACTGGATGCTCAATCCCGCCAGTGCGGCCAGCTCCTCCCGGCGCAGGCCCTGGGTACGACGCAGACCGGTGCCCGCGGGCAGCCCGACATCGCCGGGCTGAAGGCGCGCGCGGCGGGCTTGCAGGAATTCTCCGAGCGGGTGTGTTGGTGTCACCTCTCGATTGTCACAAAGTCACCGCCACAAAGACGGGGGCCGCGTACCGGTGCGCGGGACGCGGCCCTCCCGGCGATCGACGTGTGGGCTCGGCGCGCTATGCCCGGCCACGTCGGTGCGCCGCGACCCGTTCGCGGGTCGCGCAGCGGCGGGAGCAGTAGCGGCGGGGCGGGCCGCTGCCCTCGTTGGTGAAGACGTGGTCGCAGGTGCTCGACGCGCAGACACCGCCGGGTGGGCGCTGCCGGTCCCAGACCAGGATGGTCAGCGCCAGACAGGCCGAGGCGAGGAACCATTCGCCCCATGGCGCGTCGTCGTCGCCGTCCAGGTGCGGGTGCCACGGGCTGCGGCCGGCGTGCGAGGTGAGCCGGAGGGTGCCTCGGCCGCGCCGGAGCAGGCGATTGAGCGCGGCCGCGGCGGCGTCGACGTCCTCCGCGGCGAAGACCGCGCGCAGCAGCAGCGCGGCGGCGCGCAGGTCGGTGACGTCGGACGCGGTCAGGTCGAGGGGGTCGGACTCCCCGTACGCGCGCAGCAGTTCCGCGATGTCCGCCGGGGCAGGCGGGGCAGGCGGGGCAGGCGGGGCAGGCGGGGCAGGGTCCGTCGCCGGGTCGGCGGCCGTGAGGGCGTTGACCAGGGCGACCGTTCGGCGGGTCACGGCCTGGACCGAGTGGCGGGTGCTGGATCGCTCGTCGTTCGATGGCGGCACAGGACGACTGTAACGCATCTGGTGAATATTTGAGTTACCTGCGTAACGTGACGCGCATGACAAAGCGTTACGGATTGTGGTCCTGCCTCGCCGGAGCTGCCGCCGCGCGCACGGGCGATGAGATGTCGGGGCCGGCCCTGCTCCTGGCCGGGCTCGCGGCCACCGGATCGGCGGCCACCGGGTCGGCGCTGCTCGCGGCCGTCACCGCCTCGGCGGCGCTCGGCGGCCCGGTCTTCGGCGTCCTGCTCGACCGCTCGGCCCGACCGGGACGGATGTTGACCGCCGCGCTCGCCGGCTACGCGGTCGCGCTCGGGATGATCCTGTCCGCGCTGGGCGTGGTCCCGCTCGCGATCACCCTGCTGATCGCCGTGGGCGCGGGCCTCCTGGGCCCGGCCCTGTCCGGTGGCTGGACCTCACAGTTGCCCCGCGTCGTACCGGCCACCGATCTGCCTCGGGCCACCGCGTTCGACGCGATGACCTTCAACCTGGCGAGCCTGACCGGACCGGCCCTGGCCGGCGTCGTGGCGAGCGGGGCCGGCGCCGACACCGGGGTGATCGTTTCCCTGACGCTGATCTGCCTCGCACTGCCGGCGGCGTGGACCCTGCCCTCGTCCCGGGGCCGCGCCGCACGGGCGGGCCCGACCACGTCGATCGGCACCGACCTGGCGGCCGGCTTTCGCGTCATCGCCCGTACCCCGTCGCTGGCCCGGGCCACCGCCGCCTCGATGTGGTCCTGTGTGGGCCAGGGCATCCTGATCGCGTACAGCCCCGTGCTCGGCGACCGGGTGCTCGACTCTCCGGCGCGCGGCACCATCCTGCTCTCGGTCGTGGCGGCCTCGGCACTCGCGACCAACACACTCCTGGCCCGCCATCCCCACACGATGGGTCCGGACACCGTGATGTGGTGCGGGCCGCTGGTCCTGGCCGGTGCGCTGCTCGTCGCGACGATCGGCCACCCGGTGGCGCTGATCGCCGCGATGCTGCTCGCCGGTATCGGCGAGGGCCCGCAACTGACCGCGCTGTTCGCCATCCGCCACCGCGAGGCACCCGCCCACCTGCGCGGCCGGATCTTCACCACCGGCGCCGGCCTGAAGATCACCGCCCTCGCCCTCGGCGCGGCCCTCACCGGGCCCCTCACCACCCCGACGCTCCCGCTCCCCCTCTACGCGGCGGCCGGATGCCAGGCCCTGGCCGCCCTCACGTTCTCCATCCGTCCCTCGCCGAAGCACCGCACGCACCCGACAACCGAGGCGAACCCGCCCCCCACTCCCGGCTACCGCACGGCACACACCGACGAGACCGGCCCGGATCCGCGACGGAGCGACCTGGCCGGGCCTTGACCAAGGCACAAACGACCGGGCCGGGCTTTGACCAACGAACAGACGACCGGGCCGGGCCTTGCGGTGGGCGGCGTGGTGTGTGGCGTGGTGGGTGGCGTGCTGGTCAGGGGCGGATGATGTAGCGGCCGCGGAGGCCGCCTGCGGCGGTGGCCCGGTGGGCGTCGGC